>JAFZMY010000032.1 GCA_017553165.1 Neisseriaceae bacterium | reverse complement strand
GCCAAAATCCGTATATTCGATTTAGTGCAGATGAAAAAGCCAAGTTACACCGCCAAGCGGTGGAAGTGGAAAATTTGGCTAAATCATTTGATAAAAAATTGTTTGAAAAACTGTCGTTTATCTTGGACGCAGGCGAAAGATTAGCGATTATCGGCCCAAACGGTGCAGGTAAATCAACTTTATTAAAATTATTAGCAGGGGCGTTTGACGAACACTATTCAGGCAGCCTGAAAGGGGATAACGGCACAATCAAATGGGCAGAAAAAGCCCAAATCGGCTATTACCCACAAGACCACGAAAACGATTTTGACAGCGATTTGACGCTCACCGAATGGATGCGACAATGGGGTAGAGAAGGGGACGATGAACAAGTGATTCGCGGCACTTTGGGACGCTTGCTCTTTGGCGGCAGCGAAGTGGGCAAAAATGTTAAAGTGTTATCAGGCGGTGAAAAAGGCAGAATGTTATACGGCAAACTCATCTTGCAACGCCCAAATGTCATGATTATGGACGAACCCACAAACCATATGGATATGGAAAGCATTGAGTCCTTAAACATGGCGTTAGAAAAATACAACGGCACGCTGATTTTCGTATCGCATGACCGCCAGTTTGTGTCGTCATTAGCCACACAAATCATCGAATTAGACGGCAAGGGCGGCTTTGATTACTATCAAGGCGGATACGAAGAATATTTGGCGAAAAAGGGGTTAATCTAATTTTCGTTCGAATTAATAGAATAAGTCTGCCGGAAAGTTTTTCCGGCAGACCGAAACCTTTGCAAAATTAGCATCTCTTTGCACATTTCGTACGTTTGCGTTGCTCGCAAACAAAGCCTAACTACTTGTTATGTCTTCGTTTGCTGTGCTACTACAACTTTGAAATCTGCTCACATCTACTAATTTTGCAAAGGTTTCAGATGTTTTTTGTTTCTATGTGGATTTTGCAGTAGTATCTTTTAATAAGTTATAATCACCACCTTATTCAGATAGGTTGATTATGTTTAAGAATATTCCTTATTTTCGCGACTATTTACCGCAAGATTTACAACGTGTTAATCAAGTGATTAAAGAACAAGTGCGTTCTGATGTTGTGCTTATCGAACAGATTGGACAATATATTATAGGTTCAGGCGGTAAACGCTTGCGTCCAATTACTGCCATACTTTCCGGCAGAGTATTGGGATATGATGATGATGAATTATATCGTCAAGCGGCAATGATTGAATTTATCCATACTTCAACACTCCTGCATGATGATGTAGTCGATGAAAGTGATAAACGTCGCGGACGAGATACTGCTAATAATATCTTTGGTAATGCTGCTGCTGTTTTGGTGGGCGATTTTCTGTATACACGAGCATTTCAGTTGATGGTTGGTGCAAATAGCATGAAATTAATGAAAGTCATGGCAGATGCAACCAATGTTATCGCCGCAGGTGAAGTAATGCAGTTGCTTAATATTGGCAATGTAAATTTAAGCGAAGAAGAATATCTAATTGTTATTCGCAGTAAAACTGCTAAATTATTCGAAGCCGCAGCTCAAATTGGCGGAATATTAGCCAATGCACCACAGAACCAAGAAGATGCACTTAAAAATTACGGTATGTATTTAGGTGTTGCTTTTCAGATTGTAGATGATGTCTTGGATTATATTGGTGATGAAGATAGTATTGGTAAAAATCTCGGTGATGATTTAGCCGAAGGTAAAGCAACTTTGCCTTTGATTTATCTGATGCGACAAGGTTCAGATGAAGCATCGATGATAGTACGTGATGCTCTTACTAATGCTAAACGTGAGAATTTCCCACTTGTGCATAAACATATTATTGAATCAGATGCGATTGATTATTGTAGAGTTCAGGCAAAAAATGCGGTGAATAGTGCCATAGAAAATTTATCAGTTTTGCCAGATAATCAATATCGTGAAACTTTAATTGAATTAGCACGTGAATCTATTAATCGTTTAGTTTAATTAATCAACACTCGCCGTAGTTCAACGGATAGAACGTATGCCTCCTAAGCGTAAAATACAGGTTCGATTCCTGTCGGCGAGGCCAGTTTTTGTAGTGATTTTGTATAAAAAAGTCTGAAACATTTGCAAAACTTGCATCTCTTTGCACATTTCGTACGTTTGCGTTGCTTTTCAACGGCAAGCCTTTCTACTTGTTATGTCTTCGTTTACTGTGCTACTACAACTTTAAAATCTGCTCACATCTACTAATTTTGCAAAGGTTTCAGTCTGCCGGAAAACTTTTTTAAATTGTTTTCCGGCAGACTAATCAGTTAGATTGTGAATTGATTTGATTATTTGTGCATATTTTTATGATCGTGTTGCATATCTTTTTGCATATTGTGTTGATGTTGTTGTGGTGCTGGCATATCTTTTACGTTCACGGTTACTGTTTTTTCGCCGGCATTTTTGAATTTTAGAGTTAATGGATATGTTTGACCTAATTGAAATGGTTCATGCAAATCCATAAACATAACGTGCAGAGAACCTGGTTTTAGTACTACAGTTTCGCCAGCTGGAATAGGAATGCCGTTTTCCATTTCTCTCATTTTCATAACGCCATTTTCATCGATAACGGTGTTGTGTAATTCAGTTTTGCCAGAGCGAGGAGTAGATGCGGATAGTAATACATCATCTTCTTTACCATTATTGGTAATATCCATAAAAGCACCGCCAACTTTAACTGTTGGAGCACTAACACGTGAGCGTGGGTTATCAATTAAAATATCAGCAAATGCTGATGTTGAAAGCAGAATAGCTGATAGCATTAGTAGTTTTTTCATAAATTTTCCTTATTAAAGAGATTGAATTTAAATTATGACGCTTATAGCGTCAAGTTCGTAAGAGTAGCATATGTTAAAAAAGTTCATTTGTTTTTTACGCTAATCTTAAAAAATAAGTCTGCCGGAAAGTTTGTATAGTTGTTTCTTTCCGGCAGACTTATGAAATTTATATAAAATAATTTATATAAAATAGCGATGATAAACAGCCATACCCCATAAAGCAGTTAATAAAATCAGCATTACCATTTGTGCTGCTGAACTTGTATCTTTGGCACGTTTTGCTAAATGATGGTGTTCTAATGAAGTGTGATCAACCGCAGCTTCAATTGCAGTGTTAATTAATTCCACGACCAAAGTCATTATTCCGGCAGTTAATAAAATCATTTTAACAGTAAAATCAAAATCTAAACAGCATAGTAATATACATAACACTATGTTTAATAATAATAATTGCCTAATCGCAATCTCTGTGTACGCAATCGCCAAGCCAAATATCGAATATTTACATGAACGTAAAAAATGGCGAAAGTGTCCTTCTTTTTGGGTCATAGCAAACTTTCAATTAATTTTAGTAAGCGTAAGATTATAACAAAAGGCATTGGCAATGGGCTGAATGATTGAATCACTGAAACAAACAGTGTTATATGTGTTGTAAATAAATTGTTCTGATGTATGGCTATATTTGATTTTTAGAAACATCTGCAAAACCGGTATCTGTGGCACATTTCGTAATGTTGAGCTTATGCTTAAACGATAGTCTTGCTACTTGTTATGTCTTCGTTTTGCTGTGCTAATTACAACTTTGAACTCTGCTTAATATTTACCTGTTTTGCAGGAGTTTTTTTTTAATTTAATGTTTTTCCGGCAGACTTATCTTTATAAATTATAATGTTAATCAGATATTTTCTGTACTTATTTCTCATAGATATAGACTATTAATAAGCTATTGTTAATAGCTATTGACTATATAAAAATATTTGTCTTTACAAGTTGATTCTCCTTGTTCATAATAGCGAAAATTAATTAACAATCATTTTTCGATTAACAAACTTAATTAAGAAAGGTTAAAAACATGTTTGCAAATAAAGAAGGTCAAAAAGTGCCATCTTGTGTATGGCACACTCGTCAGGGCGATCAATGGGTTGATGTTTCGTCTGATGAAATTTTTAACAACCGCACTGTGGTTGTGTTTTCGCTACCAGGTGCTTTTACGCCCACTTGTTCGTCTTCGCACTTGCCACGCTATAACGAGTTGGCAAAAGTGTTCAAACAATACGGCGTTGATGAAATTTTGTGTGTTTCAGTGAATGATACATTCGTGATGAACGCTTGGAAAGCACAGCAAGAAGCCGAAAATATCACCATGATTCCTGACGGTAATTTGGAATTTACTCGTGGTATGGGCATGGCGGTGATGAAAGAAGATTTGGGCTTTGGTGAGCGTTCTTGGCGTTATTCTATGTTGGTGAAAAACGGTGTCATCGAAAAAATGTTCATCGAACCTGAAAAAGCAGGCGATCCATTTGAAGTGTCGGACGCAGATACGATGTTGCGTTATATCGCTCCTGACTACAAAGAACAGCCGTCTATCGTGGTATTTACCAAACCTGGTTGCCCATTCTGTGCCAAAGCCAAAGCGATGCTTAACGAAAAAGGTTTGGCGTTTGAAGAAATTGTGTTAGGGCGTGATGCCACAACCGTTGCCATTCGTGCTGCCACAGGCAAAACCACTGTGCCACAAGTGTTTATCGGTGGCGAATATGTCGGCGGTAGCGAAGATTTGGCAGCATATTTTAATCAATAAGGTTGCCTGAAAATATTAGTTGTAGGGTGGGCATCCTTGCCCACCAAAGTGGATAACAATCGTTGTAGGGTGGTGTGTCTTTGACGCACCAAACAGTATAAATATTGAAAATATACTATTCCTATAAACTACATACATAGAAATAGTTGTTGTGTGTTGACTTTTAATATTAGAATATTCTAATATTAGATTGTTCTAATATTAAATATGTATTGAAAGGAAATATAAAAATGCAACAAATTAAAACAGATATTGCGATTATTGGCGGCGGTACGGCGGGTATGAGTGCTTTTCGTGCGGCACGTGCTCACACCGATAAAGTTTTGCTGATTGAAGACAATCACTTTGGTACAACTTGTGCCAGAGTGGGTTGTATGCCGTCTAAACTGTTAATTTCAGCGGCAAATGCTCGCCACAATGCGGAGCATATCGACTTATTCGGTATTCAGGTGCAAGGCGAAGTGAAAACAGACGGCAAAGCCGTTATGCAACGCGTTAAGGCGGAACGCGATCGCTTTGTGGGCTTTGTGTTGTCTGATGTTAATGACTTTCCTGCTGAATGTAAATTATTAGGCAGAGCCAAATTCCAAGACGAACACACGCTGATTGTCGCAAACGGCGAAGAAAAAACGCAGGTTATTTTTGAGCGAGCCGTAATCGCCACTGGCTCTCGCCCTGCAATGGTTTCCGATTGGCTGAAATTGGGGGGCAAACTGATTGTCAATGACGATGTGTTTAATTGGGAAACGCTGCCTGAAAGTATTGCGGTATTTGGCACTGGCGTGATTGGTTTGGAATTGGGTCAAGCCCTACACCGCTTGGGCGTGAAAGTGTATTTATTCGGTCAAGGCGGCTTTATTGGCAGCATTACTGACCCTGTGGTATTGAAAAAAGCCCAAGATATTTTTCAATGTGAATTAGAAATTTATTTCGATACCCAAAACACGATTTCTTTGAATAATCAAGGAAAAGTGGTAATCGAATTTGAACACAATGGCGAAAAACGCCAAATTGAAACCGATTATTTACTCGCCGCGATTGGCAGAACGCCGAATACCGATAATATCGGCTTGGAAAACTTAAATATCGAAAAAAATGCTCGCGGCGTGCCTGTGGCAGACCCATTGACTATGCAAACTTCATTGCCGCATATTTTTATTGCAGGCGATTCATCGGCACAAGTGCCGCTGTTACACGAAGCCGCCGATCAGGGCAAAATTGCAGGCAATAATGCAGGGGCGTTTCCTAATATAAACAAAGGCTTACGCAGAAGTGGCGTGAATGTAATTTTCAGCGAGCCACAAATTATGTCGGCAGGTGCTCGCTGGGTTAATTTAAAAGACCGTGAAGACGAAATTGTTATCGGCGAAGTGTCGTTTGATAATCAAGGGCGTTCGCGTGTTATGGGTATCAATTCTGGACACATGCGGTTGTATGCCGAAAAAGCCACAGGACAGTTTTTGGGTGCGGAAATGGTAGGTCCTGCCGCCGAACACATTGCCCACTTGTTAGCATGGGCTCATCAAGCCAAGATGACGATTAGCCAAATGCTTGATATGCCGTTTTATCACCCAGTGATTGAAGAAGGCGTGAGAACCGCATTAAGAGATGTGGCGGCGAAGTTGGCGGCGTAAGAAATTATTTCAAAACATACTCTTATTATCAAGACGGCAAAAAATGCCGTCTTTTTTTCAGGCTAGGCGGATTAAAGTTTCAAGTGCAACATTTAATTTGTTGCGTAAAGACTTCTTGTGGTGTTAGCCAGCCTAATGATTTT
>JAFZMY010000031.1 GCA_017553165.1 Neisseriaceae bacterium | reverse complement strand
CGAACAAGCATCACCACGCCAACATAATTATCAAACCAAGAATCAATAATTAAGGCTTGCAAAGGGTCATTATCGTTACCCTGTGGGGCTGGAATTTTATGCACAATTTCTTCTAAAACATCTTCAATTCCCAAACCGCTTTTGGCAGAACAACGCACTGCGTCTGTCGCTTCAATGCCGATAATGTCTTCGATTTCTTCGCAAACGCGTTCTGGCTCGGCAGACGGTAAGTCGATTTTATTTAACACAGGCACCACTTCCACGCCCAAATCGATTGCCGTATAACAATTTGCCACAGTTTGAGCCTCCACGCCTTGTGAAGCATCAACCACAAGCAAAGCCCCCTCGCACGCCGACAAGGAACGCGACACTTCGTAAGAAAAATCCACATGACCTGGTGTGTCGATGAGATTTAAAAGATAAGTTTCCCCATTTTTCGCACGATACTGCAACGCCGCCGTTTGTGCCTTAATGGTAATGCCGCGTTCTTTTTCAATATCCATAGAATCAAGCACTTGGGACGACATTTCACGCTGCTCCAAACCGCCGCAATACTGAATAAAGCGGTCAGCCAGCGTAGATTTGCCGTGATCAATGTGGGCAATAATCGAAAAGTTACGGATATTTTTCATCGTGTCTTCAAAATGGTTAAATATTGGAAAAACCTGCTATTTTATCTTAAAATCTCTTAATCTTCCACTGTATAAACATTTTGATATAAACATGAACACATCAGAATTGAAACAACTTATAAACAATGAATTATCATGCACGCACTTAAAAATTGATGGTGATGGTAGGCATTTTTTTATGGAAATTGTCTCCGAAGCCTTTATTGGCAAAACACGCATTGCCAGACACCGTTTAATTAAGGACAAATTAAAGCATTTAATCGCGAGTGATGAATTACATGCCATTTCGATTACTATGGCAAAAACGCCAGAAGAATGGAAAACTTATTAATGAATTACTGCGAATTTTGCCAAAACGCTAACGCCGATGACCCCAATATCTATTACCACGATAATGAATACGGATTTCCACTCACCGATGACAGTGCCCTGTTTGGACGTTTCATTTTAGAAATAATGCAGGCAGGATTAAGCTGGACAACGATTCTTCGCAAACGTTATGCTATACAAAATGCTTTTGATGATTTTGCAATAAGCAAAATTGCCCACTACACCGACCAAGACATCACTCGTTTAATGAATGATAGCAATATAATCCGCAATCGCAGAAAAATAGAAGCAATAATCTTCAATGCCAAAGCTATTCAAAAGATACAACATACCCATCAATCATTTAAAAACTGGTTAGATACAAACTATCCATTACCATTAAAAGATTGGGTAAAACTATTCAAACAACATTTTCGCTTTGTAGGACATGAAATCGTAAAAGAATTTTTACTATCTACCGCATATTTAAAAGGAGCACATAGTCCTGATTGTCCAATCGCACTTAAAATTGCCAAAAACAAATCAAAAGACAAGTCTGAAACCTTTGCAAAATTAGTAGATGTGAGCAAATTTCAAAGTTGTAGTAGCACAACAAACGAAGACATAACAAGTAAAAAGGCTTGTCGTTGAAAAGCAACTCAAACGTACGAAATGTGCAAAGAGATGCTAATTTGGCAAAGGTTTCAGTCTGCCGGAAAACCATAATTAAAGCTTTCCGGCAGTGTTTATTAGATAAATTTTAAGATTAAAACACTTACAAAACCCATACAAAAACCCCTGCAAAACCCTTACTGAAACAAAAATTTAATCCTGCCGTAGGGTGGGACAACACAACCCACCAAAACGCCGTAGGTGTTAATCCGTTGTATTTTAACAACTTTTTTATTCCACACTATCAGGAGGTTGGTGGGCAAGGATGCCAACCCTACGGCGTTTCTTTTTCAAAAATTAGGTTTTGTATGGGTTTCGTACAGAAATAAAAATTCAACCTGCCATATAGCGTTTTATTTTTTTTTAATAATAGAAACCCCCTGCAAAACTGGTAGATGTGAGTGCAGTTCAAAGTTGTAGTAGCACAAAAAACGAAGACATAACAAATAGAAAGGCTATGTTTTTGAGCAACGCAAACGTACGAAATGTACCACAGATGCCAGTTTTGCAGGAGTTTCTAATATGAGTTTTGCAAAAGTCCTATTTAGTAAGCAAATCCAAAGCTTCACGATATTTAGCCAGAGTCTTATTGATAACATCTTGTGGCACATCTGGTGCAGGTGGCTGTTTATTCCAACCAGAGTTTTCCAACCAATCACGAATAAACTGTTTATCAAATGATGGCGGATTTGTACCAACTTGATACGAAGATTTTGGCCAGAAACGACTTGAATCAGGGGTTAAAACCTCGTCCATCAAGGTTAAAGTATTATTTTCGTCCAAACCAAATTCAAATTTAGTATCGCAAATAATAATACCGCGTTGTTCCGCATATTCTGCCGCTTCACGATACAAGGCGATGGCTTTTTCACGCACCTGTTTTGCAATATCTTCTCCCAAAATTTTAGCACAAGTTGCAAAATCGATATTTTCATCATGTTCACCAATTTCGGCTTTGGTAGATGGAGTAAAAATCACTTCCGGCAGTCTTTGTGCTTCCTGCAAACCTTCCGGCAGACTAATTCCACAAATAGCACCAGTTTTTTGATATTCTTTCCAACCACTACCAGATAAATAACCACGCACAATTGCCTCGCATTTAATTGGAGTCAAACGTTTTACCACCACTGCACGTTTTTCCAAGAGTCGTGCTTGGTCTTCCGGCAAAACATCATAAACAGTTTCCCCAGTAAAATGATTAGGCATAATATGAGATAGTTTTTGAAACCAAAAATTAGAAATAGCAGTTAAAATCTCGCCTTTACCCACAATTGGTGCTGGCAAAATCACATCAAATGCTGAAAGTCTATCGCTTGCCACCATCAACATTCGTTTATCATCTATTTCGTATAAATCGCGTACTTTGCCAGAGTAAATTTTTTTCAAATCAATATTCATTGTAATAAATTCCCATTAAAGAAAGAGAGTCTATTTTACAGCTATTTTTGGTAAAAAAAGATAAAAAAAACACGCCCAAAGGGCGTGTAACAACTTTTTCTAGAAAGGAAAGGAAAGTAAAATGTCTGGCGCGGCGGACGGGGCTCGAACCCGCGACCCCAGGCGTGACAGGCCTGTACTCTAACCAACTGAGCTACCACCGCAAAATTCTTTTGGTGGGTGATAACGGAGTCGAACCGCTGACATTCTGCTTGTAAGGCAGACGCTCTACCAACTGAGCTAATCACCCATCAACTTACGAAAGGACGCTATTAAAACACATTATCTAAAACTTGGCAAGTGTTTTTTTCAATTATTTTGCGAACAAATCATAAGTAGATGAAATAAAAAAGATTATTTTTTAACATATCATTACATTTTTGTTATCTTTTAAGTCTGCCGGAAAAATTTTTCAAGCTTTCACAGCATATTTTTTAAAACCACATGCACCCACCACACAGAAGCAAAAGTTTCTTTTACAAAAATATGTATAATTAAGCACTTAAAATTTAATTAACAAAGGACTAACTATGAATGGCAATATAATGAAAATAAAAGGTTTTTTACCTTATTTAATCGTTGCATTTCTCAACGCATGTGTTGATTTAGCACACAAAGTAACCATTCAAGATGTATTGATGAAAAGTTATCAAGGCAACAAACTTATCGTATTAACTGCAATTGTTAATGCGATGATTTTAATACCTTTTATTCTATTATTTTCTCCATCAGGATTTATCAGCGACCGTTTTTCTAAAACACGTGTAATTCGCATTGCCACACTATTTTCGGTAGCGATTGCCGTTGCGGTGTTGTTTAGCTATATTGCAGGGCTATTCTGGGTGGCTTTTATCCTAACGCTGATTTTAGCAATACAAAGTGCCATTTATTCACCAGCAAAATACGGTTTGATTAAATCTATTGTTGGTGTAGAAAGATTAGGAGTTGCAAACGGTATCGTACAAGCCTTAACCGTTGTTGCGATTTTATTTAGTTCATTTATTTTTTCTTTTTTATTTGAAAGCTTATATGGTGGAGTGAATACTCCTAATCAGATTATTGCAAATATCTGGCCAATTGGCGTTGTTTTAGTGTTATTTAGTGCATCAGAAGCATTTTTTGCTTTCCGTCTGCCGGTATTTGAACCATCAAATGAAGAAAAAGAAAGTACTTTTCATTTCGAGCGTTATTTAAGCTTATCGTATCTCGTCGAAAACATGAAATCCGTTCGCATTGACCGCAATATTTGGCTTTCTATCGTGGCATTAAGCGTATTTTGGGGGATTTCACAAATTGTTGTTGCAACCTTTCCGGCACACTATAAATTTATATTTAATAGCGATAACACCATTGCTATACAAGGCATTTTAGCTTTATCAGGAGTCGGTATGATTATAGGCTCTACTGTTGCTGGTAGTTTGTCTAAACATCATATTGAACACGGTACTATTCCGGTTGGTGCACTGGGAATTTGTATTTCTCTTTTTGTTTTTGGTGTAACTCAAAATGTCATTGTGATGACAATTTGTTCGTTATTATTTGGTGTATTCGGTGGCATGTTTTTAGTACCACTAAATGCCACCATTCAATATTTTGCACCAGAAAAAGATATGGGCAAAATTATTGCTGGTAATAACTTTATTCAAAATATTTTCATGCTAACCTTCCTTGTGTTAAGCGTCGTTTTGATTCAATTATTACACCTGTCAACCACTGGTTTATTCACTGTTTCAGCAATCGTTTGCCTAATAGGTGGTTTATACGCAGTACTACAATTACCACACTTATTCACACGCATTATGTTGATGCCAATTTTGAAAAGCAACTACCGTTTTAATGTAATCGGTTTGAACAACCTACCCCAACGTGGTGGTGTTTTATTGCTTGGCAATCATATTAGCTGGATAGATTGGTTAGTATTACAAGTTGCCAGTCCGCGTGCAATTAAATTTGTAATGTATCGTGGCATTTACAATAAATGGTATCTTAAATACTTTATGAAATTTTTTAATGTCATTCCGATTGGCATGGGGTCAAGTAAAGACAGTTTACAAGAAATCGCCCAACGACTTAAAAATGGCGAAGTAGTTGCCATATTTCCAGAAGGACATATCAGCTATAACGGACAAATTAACGAATTTCAAAAAGGTTACGAATTAGCCATGCAAGATGTAGAAAACGTGTGCATTGTGCCTTTTTACATGCGAGGTTTATGGGGTTCTACATTTAGTCGTGCTAATGATTACTACAAAGAATTAACTAAAAAACAAGGTAAACGCGAAATAATCGTAGCTTTTGGTAAGCCTATTTATCAATTTACCGACCACGTTGCTATGAAACAAAAAGTATTAGAACTTTCTTTCTCATCGTGGGAACACTTTATTTCACGACAAAAACCCATCACCGAGCAATGGCTATCATCTGCCAAACGAGATATTTTCTCACCGTGTATTAGCGATAGCGTTGGTGGTAATTTAAACCATCTAAAATTTATCACCGCAGTATTACTTTTTGCCAAAACCATGAAAAACGAACTATCCGGAATGAAACATGTAGGCGTACTTATGCCAAGTTCAGCAGGTGGTGCAATTGTTAATATGGCATTATTTGTATTAGGCAAAGTACCGGTAAATCTAAACTACACCGTTAGCGAAGATGCCATGCGTGCAGCTTTGCGTAAAGCTGATATTAAAAGGGTTATTACTTCCGAAAAATTCTTGGAAAAATTAGAGAGTAAAGGATTTGCATTCAAAGAAATATTATCCGACAAAACCATGTTTGCAGAAGAAATTGGCAATAAATTTAGCAAATCAGAAAAAATAAAAACATTAATAACTGCCCTATTATCTCCAACATGGTTGATTAAATGGTTATATTTTGAACCATGCAAATTATCTGATACTGCAACCATATTATTCAGTAGTGGTAGCGAGGGAGAACCCAAAGGAATTGAATTAACCCATAAAAACTTAATTGCTAATATCAAACAAATCGGCGAATTGCTCAACTTCCGCAAAGATGATGTAATTCTAAATTCCTTGCCAATTTTCCATTCATTTGGACTTACTGTAACTACTTTAATGCCATTATGCGAAGGGGTAAAAATGGTTAGCGTTCCAGACCCAACCGATGGAGCAACCATTGGCAAAATGGCAGCCAGACACAATGTCAGCATCATTTTTGGAACATCAACATTTTTCAGGCTTTATGTACGCAATAAAAAATTGCACCCATTAATGTTCCAAAGTGCACGTATTATTGTGGCTGGTGCGGAAAAATTAAAACCAGATGTAAAAGATGCTTTCAAACTTAAATTTGGACAAGAAATTTTTGAAGGTTACGGTGCAACCGAAACCGCTCCAGTAAGTGCAGTCAACACCCCCAATATTTTGGAATTAACTACGCTAAAAGAAATGACTTTCAATAAAGTCGGAAGTGTTGGTTTGCCACTACCTGGTACTGTAATCAAAATCATTGATCCAGATACTTTGCAAGAATTACCAACAGGAGAAGACGGTTTAATCATCATCGGCGGTTCGCAAGTGATGAAAGGCTACCTTAATGACGAAGAAAAAACCGCAGAAGTAATCATAGAAATAGACGGTATTCGCTATTACAAGACCGGAGATAAAGGTCATATTGACGAACAAGGTTTCGTATTTATCACCGACCGCTATTCACGTTTTGCCAAAATCGGTGGCGAAATGATTAGTTTAGGCAGTGTAGAAGAAAATATCATCAATGTATTGGGTAGCGATATTCCCTTATGTACAGTAAATGTTCCTGATGATAAAAAAGGCGAAGCCATTGCTCTTTTAATTTGTAGCGAACAAGAAACAGGTGAAATAGATGCACAACTGCGTCAATCTGATATTAGCCCATTGATGTTGCCAACTCATATTTTCAAGGTAGAAAAATTACCAATGTTGGCAAGTGGAAAAACTGATTTCAAAGGTGCAAAAAAATTAGCCGTAGAATTGTTGGAAAATAATCATAGCTTGTGGAGTAATTAAATTGTTAAATACTACTGCAAAAACCTAATTTTTTAAAAAGTAACTTTGTATGGTGGGTCTATAAGACCCACTTTTTTCCGGCAGACTAAACGAGACTCCTGCAAAACTCGT
>JAFZMY010000030.1 GCA_017553165.1 Neisseriaceae bacterium | reverse complement strand
TTTTTAAGAGAATTTAGTTTGATTTTTTTTGCAACATTCCTTCTTGATAAAAAAGAAATTTACAAAATATACTCTCTTAATAAAAACTAAAATAATGCCAGAATACCTAAAAATAAGCTTCCTACCACGTTTATAAGATATTAAATACTCTTTATATCGTTGCAAATTAGTTAGCTTGAAAAATATGTAAGTCTGCCGGAAATGATGTTAAATACAGACTTTCCGGCAGTGTTTGTAAGCGTATAAAACGCTTTATTTGTTGTAAGCTGGTTGAGTTAGTAAATATATTAAGTCTGCCGGAAATACTATTAAATACAGGATTTCCGGCAGTATTTATAAGATGTAAAACGCTTTATTATGTTGTAAGCGGGTTGGGTTAGTAAATATTTAGGTCTGCCGGAAATACTATTAAATACAGACTTTCCGGCAGTGTTTATAAGATATAAAACGCTTTATGTTGTTGTAAGTTTGTTGGGTTAGTAAATATTTAAGCCTGCCGGAAATGCTCTTAAATAAAGGCTTTCCGGCAGTGCTATATTTACAAATACGCTTTTATAAAAACTTCTATTCTGCTTCTTCGCCGGTAATTTCATACACGATTTCTGGGGCAATTTGGATTGCTGTTTTCATTAAATCAAACTCGCCCATACTGCCTGCAAATACTATCAATTGTGGCAATTTGGTTAAACCGTTTTCACCATCTGGAAAGGCGTAGCGACATTTGTTTTCTGCGTCTTGCAATTGGGCATCAAAGTCTAAATCTACTACACATTGTTGGTGTTTATCAGGCAGGCTGAACATTTCTTGATATGCTTTATATGACATTCGATGGGCTTGGCGAGTTTTTTCGTAATGTAATTCTTCTAACCTTGCTTTCTTTTTGAATACTTTGCCCAAAAAGGTATCTGGGGTGTCTATTTGGGCTTGCAATTCTTCTATTTCTTGTTGCATAGCTATGTATTGAGGTAAAACGTTTCCAATAATTTCACGGCATTTTAAGAAGCCTTCTTTCATGGCTTGTTCTTTTTCTAACAAGAAACCTGATGAACCATAACCTTGTTTAACAAAAATATCGTTACGGCGTTTAGTTAAGAAGATTGCGTATGCTACTAAGCGTTCGTAGTAACGCAATGCAACTTTATTTCCCATAATTAGCGGCAAAGACATGAAGCTATCAAAAACATTGAGCATCATAGAAAACAATTGTTGCGATGCTATGTAGGCATAATTACATTCATCTTCATTGTGTAGCAAGCTGCCTAATCCATCTTTTAATGGATTTAAAATGTATTCTTCCAAGTGGTCTTCGTACACTTTTAGGTGTTCTGCAATAGCTTCGTTTAAGTCTCTTTCCAAACCTAATGGTTTGAATAATAATGGAAAGATTTGATCTTGGTGTCTATCTTCCAATTTTTCAAAAAATTCAATCAATATGGGCGAAATGCCTGATTCAACCGAAACTATATGTTCTATATGATTGCGAAATTGTGTTTCCATTGATTGGATAATCTCTGGATTTTCTTCTTTGCCTAAACGCCAAAATTCAATAAAGCTACCAGTTAACACCCATGAATCAGCGGAATATAAACGACTTTCTTCCAAAAAACGGCGAACACGATATGGATTGGTACTTTGTTCAACACTGGGGGCAATAGCAAATAAATAGCGTGAAGTACGCACTATATGCAGTTTTCGCACACGTTGTTCTTTGTGTAAAAATTGGTTGATTAAAGGATAGGGAAATTGTAATAGTTGCCGATGGGATAAGGTTTTGAAACTGTATTCTAATAATTGCTGCTTTAAGTACACTTCATTGATAAATGTTTTACATACATCTACATTGATACGGCGTTTGTTATCAGGGATATGAAAATTTGCTTTTTTTTCACGTACAATATGTGCCGCTTGATAGATAAATGTACGCAAAAGTTTATATTTAATGGACTGTAAGCTTAAATTGCGACCAACATCAAAATCTTTAATCTGTTGTATGGCGTTTTCTAACATTTCTGCGATTTGTACAACGTTGTCGCTTTTACTTAAAATATCTAAATATTTTACTAATTGATTGCCAAACATCTGCATTTTATTGTTGTCAGAAGATGACACCAACGCTAACAAACTTTCACCCCCCCCCGAATTTTCTCCTTTATATTCAAAGGTTTGCGTTTTCTTGTTCCAAGTAATATCTTTACTGCGTAATACTTGTTTGTCGATATTTTCCTTATACTGCTCTGGTATATTGCGGAATAAATCGGTGAGATATTCTTGCCAGTATATGTCTAATTGTGGTTCAACTTGCATGGCAGAAGCTCGAATGTCGTAGGGAATGTATTCAGATTGACGGCTGATTGCGGCATTATTATCCATAGCATATTTCCTTTAATATTGATAAGAAGAGTAAGTTTTGTATGGAGAATAATAATCTGATTTTTAAATTATGTGTTTGTATTTTTTATGGGTAAATAGTTAATTCGTATGTTTTATATCAATAAATTACGATAAATATCTGAAAATATTAAATTCGCTCCCCGTAGTTGGGAGATTGCTACGCCAAGCTTACGGCAAGGTTCGCAATGACGATATGGATTTTATGTTGTCTTAAAAAATTTTAAGAAACGATAATGTTTCTGAAACCCCTGCAAAACCTAATTTTTGAAAAAGAAACGCCGTAGGGTGGGCTTGCCGGCCCACCAAACCGCCCGATAGGGCGGAATAAAAATCGTTGAAATACAATGAATTAACGCCTACGGCGTTATGGTGGGTTGTGTTGTCCCACCCTACGGCAGGATTAAATTTTTGTTTCTGATAGGGTTTTGCAGGAGTTTCTTTCTTTAAGTCTGCCGGAAAACTTTATATTTACAAAACACCACTACGTTTTAATTGCAAATAATGGTTAATAAGATTAGATGTTAATTGTTCCGGCAGTACGTTTAAATGCGGTATATGAGATGCTGCAATTTGCGTTAAAACCCTTTGTTCTTCATAAATATAATGCTGTGCTCCTAAATAGGTTAAAGCATCGTCATGCTTATTAATGGGTGCATCAGCAATTTCTTGTGATGATGTTTGCCGTAAATTTACAAATAACAATGGGTGATGATGTGATAAACGCATCAGCTGTCTAATCATATCTTGGTCATTATCACAATCTAAATGTGTGAGAATAATTATCCATGCACGTCGTTTTTGTTGTTGAATTATACGTTCCACGGCGTTTTCTAAATCCGCGGCAGCTGTACTTGGTTCAATATCGTAAATGGTGTTGATTATTTTGCCAATTTGTGCAATTCCGCTATGCGGCGGTAAAAAACGGTCTTCATGCGAGTTATATGTCATAACGCCAACTGAATCTTCATGCTTAATTGCGGTGTAAGTTAGCATTAACATGGCTGTCATGGCGTGGTCTAAATGGGTACGACTGCCAGAAACAATATCCATTTGCCGTGAACAATCTAATAAAAAGACGATTTGTCTATCTCGCTCATCATGGAAAGTACGTACAATCGGACGACCCAATCTGGCTGTGGCTTTCCAATGAAGATGACGAATATCATCGCCATTGGCAAATTCCCGTAATTGAAAAAAATCTTGTCCTTCCCCACGCCTTCTATTTTTCTTGATACCAATCATTTGCAACCAGCGATTAAAACCATATAAATCGCTACCAAAAATATCCACAAAATCCGGTAAAACTTTTACTTCTACCTTTTGAGTCTGCCGGAAAGTTATCCACCATAATCCTAATTGCGATGGAATTGCCATATCCACGCCATCAAACATAGCAATGCCTCGTCTATGGGCATTAGCTGTATAAGTTATTTCCAAAACATTTGGGGACGGTGGGTTAAGGTCGATATTTATTTCTGGGCTTTGCGTTGTCCAATCAGGCGGTATGCGGTCTGCCAATTTCATTGGAATGGGCATACGTTGCTTGGGATTATTAGACATAATCCGAAGTTTAATTGGAGTATCTCTCTCCAACACAATGTGTTGCGGCAATATCCTTTCTATTTTGGCTGGTATGCGTTTGCTTGAAATTATAAAACGGTCTAACAAACATACAAGGATAAATATCGCAAATATTATTGCAATTGAACTGTTAAACACTCTCGCAAAATCTTCGTTATATAGCTTTGCAATACTGCCTGCAAAGGCTAAAAATAGAAAGATAGTTAATGCGATAAATAATGGTTGACGCGGTTTCATTGGCGAGGTGCTTCCACTTGCAGAAGAATTTCACGCAAAATATCATCGATATTTTGTCCAGATATTTCAGCTTCAACTGATAAACGAACACGATGACGAACTGTTGGCAACCACACTTTTTTTACATCATCAGGAGTTACAAAGGTATTGCCACGTATTAGTGCATTCGCACGTGCACCATTGATTAAGGCAATACTCGCACGTGGACCTGCACCAACTGATAAGCCATGATGATTACGTGTAGCAGTAGTCAAGCGTACTGCGTAATTAACAATTCCTTCATCACAAGTTATTCGTGCTGTGATTTTTTTCAATTGCTCAATATGTTTAGGCGTTAATGCTTGTTTGCGTTCTAAACCGTTGAGTAAGTCATTATTTTCAGTTGATGTAACCGCACTTACTAAACGAATTTCGTCAGTTACAGTTGGATAATCAACTAAAATTTTGAACATAAAGCGGTCTAATTGTGCTTCCGGCAGTGGGTAGGTTCCTTCTTGCTCGATTGGGTTTTGCGTTGCCAATACCATAAATGGTGTCGGGACATCGTGAGTTTTACCGTCCAAAGTTACGGAATATTCCTGCATCACTTGCAAAAGTGCGGCTTGGGTTTTAGCTGGTGCACGGTTAATTTCATCGGCTAATAATAGATGCGTAAACACAGGACCTTGTTGCAACACAAACGCTTGCTCTTTATTGTTAAACCAATAACTACCTGTAATATCCGATGGCATCAAATCAGGAGTAAATTGAATCCGATTAAACTGCCCAGAAAAACCTTGTGCCAAAGCACGCACTAATAAGGTTTTACCAGTACCCGGCACACCTTCTAATAAAACGTGTCCGCCAGCTAACAAGGCAGTTAACACTTCATCAATAACACGGTCTTGTCCAATCACAATTTTATTTAAATGCTGACGCAAGAAATTCACCGCATTACTTGCTTGCTGAAAAACTGCTTGAACATTGTTCTCTTGACTCATTTGGGTTTCCTTATACGTTGATAAGCACGTAAATAACGTAATAAATCTTTATGGTTAATCGTAGTTGGCAAAGGATTTAACCACAAGGCTATATCCATTTTTGCCGCACCGGTTAGTTTGTGAATTAGGTTAATTTGGGTATTGCTATCGATATTGTCATAGCCTTGCAATTTCATTTGCCACTCTTGCCACAATTGTGTCTGCCATTGAGTAAGCAATTCATAAGTACCATTATTTCTCCAAATCAATTGCCCCAAAGCTGATAAATATACCGATATTTGGCGAGTTTGACGGTTATCATAATTTTTACGTCCGCCCAAATGGGTAGCATGATACACAATTGTTGCAATTACAAAAAATAAGATAATTGTCATCAATAATGGTGCTTTTTTGAAAAGCTTGTACCACATAGGTTCTATTTCTTGTAACAGGTTATTTTCATTTGTGCTATTGATAATGTATATATGTTTTTTGCCTTGGGTGAGATAGGCTGCCAAATAGGCATTATCAAAGGAATTGATACTGTCTTTTAAATACCATGCGAATGGTTTGGGATCACGTGGGTAATTAAAAATCTTAATATCAATTAATGCGGTAACACTGCCGGAACCTTCTTTAATACGAACAATTTTCACGCCTTCCGCATTTTCACCTGATGATATGATTTTATTTGCAACATGAGTCGTAGTGATTTTGCCACTGATATTTGATGGTATATAAATTTTGTCTTGGTTTTCCGGCAGTGTAAACGTGATAAGATTGTTGGCACATTCGTTAAGTTTTGATTCTTCTTTCATGTCCTCATAATCATATAATTTGCCATATAGACGAGTTAATTTTTCATATTCTTGATGACATCTTGCTTTTGTTTGCGGATTGATATTTTCTTGTTCTTTTTCTTCTTTTTTCCAAGTATCTTTTGCTAAATCAAAAACATCACGACCATGTCCAATTTGATAGACAAGATGATTACCTTTGTTCACCCATTGTTTAACAAATTCGCCTTGTTTTGTATTTAAAGTATTATTCGGCAAAAGAAAAGCGATAGCATTATTATCATTTTTTGCTTTATTAGCAAAACTTTTAAACTCATGCACAATTTCCACTTTGGCATCTGGATTTTGTTTTTTCAAAAATTCCGATAGTGCATAAAACTCGCTTACAGTAAGACGCTTGTTTTCTTCATCATCTTCCCAAACATATTGTTGCCTAACCTCGGTATTTTCAAAATACAAATAAACCGCAACGCTAATCAATATTGCAAAAATCGACCAAAAAATAACCACGCCACGACTCATTATTGTTTCTCCCTCAATGATGTCTTGCGAGTTAAATTGTCATAGTCATTACACAGTTGCAAAATATGTGCTTCATCAGCTTGAATATGAGCATAAGCTGATGCGATACGTGTTTTGGTAAAACGTTCTGTTATTTCGGATAGGTGAATATGTTTTGCTTGAACTAAATTTAGGATTTCTTGTTCAGTCATACTATCTCTTAATGTAGCTCGTTCTTGATGGATTAAATGCACCAATAATCCTCTATATAATAATGAGATAGCAGCACGTGCATCGGTTTTTGCTAAATTTCTTGCAACATCTGTAAGGTTTTCCGGCAGACTTTCACGTCTTACATCCATGCCAAAAATGCGTTCAACTACTTGTGGTTTTTCATCTTCCACATTTGATTTGAATAATTGTAGTTTCCACATCAAATACAATGCTCCACCAATAGCCGATATAATCAATATAAATAACAACACATTACCAAACGAAGGTGCGTGAGTATATGACGAACTTTTGTTGAATTTCTTTTCTTTCCATATACGAGAATTTTCAGACTCAACACGTCCAAATGGTTTGCTACCAACGCTTTTTTGTTGGGTTTGTTCTACCTGTTGGCGGTTAGGTGGAGTTTCTGCATTAGCAATATCACTTACTAATACACTGCCGGAAAATATAAATCCCATTAAAATTGCCATACCAACATTTCGCAAACGCTCTGCTAATTGATTGAATACTAAACCAATATCCCAAGCTTCGGTTTCGGTTCTAACTTGCAAATACAAAGCAAAACACATGGCAACAAACAATGGTTCCCAAAAAGATAATACAAGCACATATAACAAATTGAAAACATGCCAAATCCAATGATGATCAGCACGCATAAACCAGTCTGCCAATGCTTCAATATATTTTAAATTAAAAGGTTGTTGGGGCAGAAAATTTTGGGTTAAATCTTTAAATAAAATCCAACTTAATAACAAAATACAGCCATATAACAAAATAGATTCAAAATGCACTCCAAACAACATTAACATAGAACTTGAAGAACCGGTGCGATAGGATATTTCACGTCTTCTGGTTTTATGTCTTTCACCGGTTACTTTTTCTAATACGGTAATTGGCAAAATTATGGCTCGTTTGCTTGATAATCTTCTTATAAGTAAATCGCCTATAATGCGATAACGAAAACACAATCGCCATGTACTTTTAAGACTGCCGGAAAAACTCAATTTTTCTCCCAAAGCTTGTTTGGATAATGCTAATACTAATCCCGCTTCAAACATTGGTTTTAACCACCAAATTACAACAAGCGACCAAGTTGGATTATTGAAAAAAATAATCGTGGATAAAACATATAACGGCAATACGGCAACAAAATACAAAGCCATATAAAAAAACAGTCGCTTCACAACTAAATGCACGCCTAAATCGAAACTTTCCCAAACTGAACGGCGGCGAAAATTAATGATGTTTTGTGTAGAATTATTCATTTTTTCTTCCCTACACGAAATAAGTACACATAAACACCAATCCAGCAAAATGTGGCAACAAATATTTTCACCACCGGCGGAATCATGCCCATAGACGACCAAAACGCTTCGAAAAAGGCGGCAATTACTAATAAGAAAAATGCAGCAGTAATCAGTTTTGCGGCACTTCTACCCTGAATTCTCAATGCATCTGTACGAGAATAACCTTGTGGATCGATTAGTGCCAAACCAATTCTCAAACCAGCAGCACCAGATAACACAATCCCAGTTAATTCAAATGCTCCATGCGTAGATACAAAACCAAAAAAAGCAGCTGCAACTTCTATATCATTATGTAACATGTGCCCAAATACAGAACCAATCATAAATCCATTGAAAAGTAAGATATAAAGCGTCCCAACTCCAAATAAAAAACCACTTCCGGCAGTCTTAAATGCAATGCCAACATTATTGAAAATATAATAACCAAACATTAGCATATTGATACCAAAATCACGATTCTCACCATCTCTGGTTCGTTCTGCCATGTCTTCGTACATTCTATCCATCATAGAAGTATGCCAACTTCCCAACAGACGTTCCGCTAAATCAGGAAAAATCGCACAAAACAACATCATGACAAAAAATGGTACGTAAAAAAGCAAATGTGCCCAAATTACCATTTTCTTTTCAGCACGCACATTAGCTGGCAAATCGTAACGCAACCACTGCACAAATTGCGAAAGTATGGGCGTAGAATGACGATATAAAACATGATGTGCACGTTCGATTAAATGTTGCAAATCTTCAATTAAAGATGGCGAATAATTACGAGATGAAGCCTGTGCAACGTGCTGACAAACAATACGATATTGACGTGCAAACTCTTGAGCATTAATCGATGGTTTGTTTTTCTCAAAAGAAGTTACTACTTCTTCAAAATCATGCCAAAATTTTTCGTGTTGTTGTTCAAAAATATATTGTTTCACGATTGCCAACGTCTCCTTTCTCCCAACATGGATTTTGCCCATGATTTAATGGTATCAATGCGTTGTATTTCTGGGATAGAAGTTCCTTCTAAAAGATGATTGGCTAATTCTTGTGCTCTTTCTGGCGGCAATCTGGGCAAGCGTTCTACAAATAACATAATTGCTACACGCTCGTTTTTAGATAGTGTAATCGGCGGATTGATGGCAGTTACATTTGCCAAAATTCTTCTATCTACTTTGTATTGCGATTGCACTACATAAACTACCATACTACCGGAAACAATATCTCCACAACGTTTAAATTGTGGATTCAAAAACATACATACCATTCCACCTGCATATGAAAAAGGTAAAACATCAACTACACGCAATAAATTACGAATTAATGATGCGGAAAATGTGATTGGCGAACCATTGTCTTGAACTACACGTAAACGTAATAATTTTTTTCCGGGAGTCTGCCCTTTCCAAAATGTTTCAAACAGCACTGGATACAACCAATAAATGATAAACACAAAAATAAACCATATCCCCTCAACTACCTTCCGCCCAATATCACCAGTAACAAACATTATCGACAGCAATGCCCACGACACTGCTATTACCAATAAAACACGAATTATAAAATCCACCACAAATGCTCTGGCACGAGATACTACCCCTGCCGGACGTAAATTAATGTCCGTAACTTCTGGGGTGCGAACGGTGTATAGAGTATCTAAATTCATTGCGATATTTTTTATTCGATTGCAAAGTTACAAGATGGTAGCATAATAATTATTAATTGGATAAGGATTTTATTAAATGATATTTTGCGGTAGGATTAAGCCTTTTTGACCCTTATGCCAAACAACAATATGAACGACATTCTATCACGCATCAATCAACGCAAAGCAGAGGAAATAGGTGCATTACAGAAAAAAATAGGTATAGTAGAAATGCAACAACGTGCATTTGATGCTAAACATCCACGAAACTTTTTAGATGCAATCGTAAGTAAACATTCAAATGGTCAAGTTGCAGTTATTGCAGAAATCAAAAAGGCAAGTCCGTCCAAAGGATTGATTCGTAAAGATTTTCGCCCATCCAAAATAGCAATTGCCTACGAAAAAGCTAATGCTGCTTGTATATCTGTATTAACTGATGAAGATTTTTTTCAAGGTCATATTGATTTTATTGAAATTGTCAAACAAGCATGCAATTTGCCAGTATTGCGTAAAGATTTTATTATCGACCCATATCAGGTGTATCAAGCACGTGCGTTTGGTGCAGATGCAATTTTATTGATTGCATCATCACTATCAACAGAGCAATTGATTGAGTTAGAATCAATCGCCCATGAATTAAAAATGACTGTTTTGGTTGAGCTTCACCATGAGGACGAGTTAGAAAAATGCCAACGCTTAACATCACCTTTATTTGGCGTAAATAATCGCAATTTACGCACTTTTGAAGTTGATACCAAACAAACATTACGTTTATTACCGCTATTGCAAAACAAAATCGTTGTCTGTGAAAGTGGCATTAAAACTCATGATGATATTGTGATGATGGGTAATCATGGAGTGCACACCTTTTTAGTCGGTGAAACACTAATGCGACAAGAAAATGTTGAATATGCACTACGTAACCTATTAGGAATTAACAATTAATTGGAAATAAAAAACATGACCATTCAAATCAAAACCGCAGAAGAAATCGAAAAAATGCGTATAGCAGGTCGCCTTGCTGCCGAATTATTAGATTACATTACTCCATTTGTACAAGTTGGCGTTACCACAGATGAACTAAACACCTTATGTCATAACTATCAGGTAAATGTACAGCAAACTATTCCTGCACCATTAAACTACGGCAATCCGCCCTACCCTAAATCGATTTGCACATCGGTAAATCAAGTTATTTGTCATGGTATTCCAGATAGCAAGCCTTTGAAAAATGGCGATATTGTTAATATCGATGTAACCGTGATTAAAGATGGTTTTCACGGCGATTCAAGTCGTATGTTTTGCGTTGGCAAGGTTTCGCCGATTGCTCAACGTTTGGTAGATGTAACCCATGAATGTATGATGAAAGGTATAGAAGTAGTGCGTGCTGGTGCTCATTTAGGCGACATTGGCTATGTAATCCAACAATACGCAGAAAATATGGGTTATTCAGTAGTACGCGAATTTTGTGGACATGGCATTGGACGGCGTTTTCATGAAGAACCACAAGTTTTGCATTACGGACAAAAAGGCTTGGGTCCTGAATTAAAATCCGGCATGATTTTTACCATAGAACCTATGATTAATCAGGGAAAACGTCATTTGAAAATCCTAAATGATGGCTGGACAGCTGTTACCAAAGATCGTTCTTTATCTGCCCAATGGGAACATGAAGTTTTGGTTACAGAAGATGGTTGCGAAATCCTAACAATTAGCCCTATGACTGGTGTACCTTAAAAAACTTTAAGAAACTCCTGCAAAACTCGTCATTGACGAATTTCACGCGGTGAAATTAACGAATATAACTTATTATTTTATAAGGATTTTCAGTTTCGATGAAACTTCGTTTTAGCTTCCTTCACATTCGTTCACGGCTTCGGCTCAAAATGACGAATAATAGAAAAATCGAGTTTTGCAGAAGCTTCTTTAAGTCTGAAACCTTTGTAAAACATAGTAGATGAAACTCCTGCAAAACCCTATCAGAAACAAAAATTTAATCCTGCCGTAGGGTGAGCTTCCCAGCACACCATAACGTCGTAGGCATTAATTCATTGTATTTCAACGATTTTTATTCCACCCTATTGGACGGTTTGGTGGGCTGGTAAGCCCACCCTACGGCGTTTCTTTTTCAAAAATTAGGTTTTGCATGAGTTTCCCTAATAAAATTTTTTATACAATATTTTAAACACTTTGCGAAACTTTATTGCTTAACATCACCGATAAAAATCTTGTATCCGGATTAGATTTAAGTGCAATTTTAATACTCATGGTTAAAGGAATTGCGAGAAATAATCCTCCTATACCAAATACAAATCCCCATAGCAATAAACTAACTAACACCACAAAAGTGGAAATACCCAACCCTTGTCCCATAAATCTTGGTTCAATAATATTACCAATTAACACATTAACAAATAAATAAATCAATATTACCCACACAGAAACTCCCAAACTCATACTACTTAATGTAACAAAAAGTGTTGGCAATACTGCAATTATCGAACCTATGGTAGGGATATAATTTAAAATAAATGCCAAAATTCCCCATAATGGTGCGTATGGAACGCCTGCTATCCATAATAAAAATCCTATGGTAATACCTGTTGCAATCGATGCAATTGTTTTAATCAGTAGATATTTTTTCAAGTTTTTAATAAAGTTATTAAAAAAGACAGCATTTTTACGATTTATTTTAGATAAGTATTTGATTTTCTCTTCCATAACACTACTTTCAAATACTATAAATGCCACCATCATAAAAATAAAAAATCCTTTGGAAATAATAAACCCAGTTTTTTTCAAAATCGTAGTAAATTGATTAACAATCATTCCCACATCTAAACCAATCATACTCTCATCAATATTAATAAATTCATAGCTATTAGCCTTTTGAATAAAATTATTAGTAATTCCTCTAAATCTATTTTGCAATTCCGGCAGGTTAGCAGTAAATTCGGCAATAGTATTAAAAATTATATTTCCTAAAAAGCCTAATATTGATAAAAATAACACGGTTACAATTAAAAATGAAAACAAACGTCCTATTTTTAATTTCTGCATATAAAGCATTGCAGGAGAAATAACGATTGCAATAAAAATTGCTAATAAAAATGGTACTATCACCGAAGATGCCGCTTTTAATCCTGCCAAGATAATTACTACACAAGCTATGTAAATTAAACTCATTTGAGATTTCAATTTATTATTTCCTATTAATTAAAATTTTAAGTCTGCCGGAAAAGTTTTATTTATTTTCCGGCAGTGTTAATTATATATTATAACGAGGCATATCTCCCAAGGCTTGGATTAATGAAAATAAATCAACGCCTGCGTCTCTAACTTTATTAGCACCGTCCATATCAGAAAATTCAATTAAAGCACAAGCACCTGCAACTATTCCGCCGGCATTTCTAATTAAATTTGCACCTGCTATCATAGTGCCGCCGGTGGCTACTAAATCATCACAGATTAACACTCTTTGTCCTTTGGCAATTGCATCGGTATGAATTTCCAAAGTGGCACTGCCGTATTCTAATTCATAATCTTCACTCAAAGTAGCCGCTGGCAACTTACCTTTTTTACGAATCGGAATAAAACCAACACCCAATTTATACGCCAAAGCAGCACCTAAAATAAACCCACGTGCTTCCAAGCTAACTACGGCATCAATTTTTTGTCCTGCAAAATTTTCGTGCATTAAATCAATAATTGTTTGAAACGTCTCTGCATCTTGCAAGGCAGTAGTTATGTCATAAAACAAAATTCCTTTTTTAGGATAATTAGGTATTTTGCGGATATGAGTGGCAATTTGCTGAATTTTTGTCATTTTTTAAGTCCCATTGTGCGTTAGCATAAACTTGTCAATTTTAATATGAAACGTATCTATCATAAAATCTTTCGCAATGGTAAGAAAAACGGCATAATGGTGGGTTTAATTAATTAATTACAAGGTGATTAAACAATGCTATTACTAATCGATAATTACGATAGCTTCACTTACAACATCGTGCAATATTTAGCACAATTAGGACAAGAAGTTGCAGTGTATCGCAATGACGAAATCGACTGTGCCAAAATTGCTGAAATTTCGCCACAATATTTAGTTATAGGTCCAGGTCCATGTGCACCATCGGCAGCTGGCATTTCCCTTGCTGCAATTCGTACCTTTGCTGGAAAAATTCCAATATTAGGAATATGTTTAGGTCATCAGGCAATCGGAGAAGCTTTCGGCGGCAAAGTTGTATGTGCCCAAACTCTAATGCACGGCAAAAACTCATTAGTACATCACAATGGACGAGGCATGTTCACCGGAGTGCCTAATCCTGTTTCTTGCACGCGTTATCATAGCTTATCGATAGAACGTTCTTCCCTACCTGGTTCTTTAAAAATCAGTGCATGGACAGATGATGGGGAAATCATGGGATTACGCCATCACACTATGCCAATTGAAAGCGTCCAATTTCACCCAGAAGCACTATTAACCGAGCATGGTCTGACTATGTTGCAAAACTTTCTTAATGAATTTAAACAAGTTAACGCATAAATGTTAGATATTCGTCATTTATACCTGCAACGTGGCAATAAATCATTATTAGAAGATGCCACGTTAGCAGTTTATCCAAATCAAAAAATAGGTTTAGTTGGCAAAAATGGCTGTGGTAAATCATCTTTATTTGCTCTAATTTGTGGTGATTTATTACCAGATAAAGGGGAAATAAGTCTGCCGGAAACATGGCAAATAGCCACAGTACGCCAAGAAACTCCATCATCACCATTATCCGCAATAGACTACGTACTATCCGCAGACTCACAACTACAAAGCAGACAACAAGCCCTAATAGAAGCCCAACAAAAATCAGACGGCATAGCCATTGCCAATGCACATCTTGCATTAGAAGAAATTGGAGCATACGACGCAGCTGCCAGAGTTGGAAAACTACTATCAGGATTAGGATTTTCCACAGAAGAACAAAGCCACCCAGTAAAAACATTCAGCGGCGGTTGGCGTATGCGTTTAAATTTAGCTCAAGCCCTAATTCAACGAGCAGACCTATTACTATTGGACGAACCTACCAACCATTTGGATTTAGAAACAGTATTATGGTTAGAAAACTATCTCAATAGCATTAATACTACACTTTTGATTATTTCTCATGATAGAGATTTCCTAAACGCCACCACTAAACAAACGGTTGAATTATCAAACAAAAAACTAACAATCTATGGCGGTAACTACGATTTTTACCAACAAGAACGAGCCACAAGACTATCGCATCAAGCCGCAGCGTATGCCAAACAACAAGCACAAATCAAACATTTACAATCATTTATCGACCGCTTTCGTGCCAAAGCGACCAAAGCACGTCAAGCCCAAAGCCGTATCAAAGCATTAGAAAAATTAGAAAAAATCTCACCATCACATATTGACGATGGATTTTCATTTGAATTTAAAGCACCAGATTACCTACCAGATTTCCCCATACGCCTAATCGAAGCAGATATAGGCTATGAAGAAAATTGTCCCATAGTAAGCAAAATTGAACTATCTTTGGAAGCCGGCGGACGTTACGGATTATTAGGCGTAAATGGCAGTGGCAAAAGTACTCTAATAAAAACATTAGTAGGCACTCTTTCCCCCCTTTCCGGCAGACTTCATCATGATGATAAATTAAAAATTGGCTACTTTGCACAACACCAATTAGACGGCTTACGTGAAGACTGGACACCCATTCAACATATCCAAAAAATCTCACCAGAGGCACGCGAACAAGATATACGCAACTTTTTAGGCGGATTCGCATTTAGCGACAATATGGCGACATCGCCAATAGCCCCATTTTCAGGTGGAGAAAAAGCCAGACTATCGCTGGCACTATTAGTATGGATACGCCCTAACCTATTATTATTAGATGAACCTACTAACCATCTTGATTTAGACATGCGTTATGCTCTCACCGTTGCCCTACAAAGTTTTGCCGGTGTTTTATTATTGGTATCTCACGATAGAAGTCTTTTAGAAACCGTATGCGATAATTTTATCGTAATCAAAGACGGTCATCTTGTTGTATTTGATGGAAATTTAGAAGAATATCGTAATCTATACCTTAAAACCAAAGACACTCAAAACCCACAAATATCTCAATCACATCATAAACGAGATAAACGCAAAGAAGCCGAAATTAGACAAGAAATATCACGAAAAATCAAACCATTACAAAAAATAGTTCAAGAATGCGAAACTATAATTGAAGCATTGCAACAAGAAAAAAATCATGCAGAAACTTTTTTAAGTTCTGAAAATGCGTATAATGATGAAAATAAAACAACTTTACGCGAAACCATAGAAAAATTACAACAAATAAACCAACAGCTCAACGAAGCAGAAGAACGCTGGTTACAAGCACAAGAAGAAATAGAGCAAATTCGTCAAAACACAAATTAAATAGGAGTGAATAATGAACTCAATCAAAACCATACTATTTTTATCACTATCACTATTAAGTGGTAGCATATTTGCAGAAACTATTTACAACTGCCCAACTGCTAATGGTTCACACGAATACACAGCCACATCACGTTCAGACTGCACTCCTGTGGAAATGAGCAGTATCAATACTTACCAATCTAACACGCCAAGCTCACCAAGTTATGACTACTCATCATCTAATAGCTCATCGCAAGCACAACAAAACGATGCAAGAAGACAACAAGCATTAGCAGAATTAAGAGAAGCAGAAAAAAGATTGGAAGAAGGCAAAAACGTCAGATTAGGCGGAGAACGTAATTACGCCAAATATCAAGAGCGTATCCAAAAATTAGAAGATGATGTACAAAAAGCACGCCAGAAAGTAGAGCGTCGCCAGTATTAAAAAGGTTTTTTGAAGATGAAGAAGTACGTATATCTTGGCTTATTGAGCCTATGTGTGGCAGCACCGTTTGCCAATGGTGCTGTTTATGAATGCAAACACAATGGTGTTACCACATACACCAACAAAGCTGGTTCAGGTTGTAGTTCAGCCAAATTAGGATACGTTGGTACTTATTCTGCCGACCACAAAGCATACGCAGATAGTGCTTCCTACTCCTATACTCCACCATCATCAAGTAGCAGTGGTAATAGTCCCAAACGCAACACTCGCAGTGGCACTGCCGCCGAGCATGTTCAACCAGAAGTACAATCCAAACGAGACAACGGACGTTTAAGCATTTTGCAACGTGAATTGGCAAACGAACAACAAGCACTTGACAGTGCCCAGAAAAATTTAGCCGCAGGCAAAGCTGCCAAAAAAGATGCAGCCAGTTTAGCCGCATTAGAAGGTGCAATTAAAGATAGACAAGAAAACATCTCTGCACTACAAAAAGAAATCTCACGCATGTGAGGTTGAATTATGCTTCTAAACCAACTACGTCGAGCACGGCAAGAAGATTTTCAAGATATTCACTTTGTCCATCAATGTGCAATCCGCTTTGCCTGCTGTGGCTTTTATAACGACAATGTTCTAAAAGCATGGTTAGCAAATACTTCTGTGGAAAGTTATCTTGAATCCATGCACACCAAAGAACTATGGGTTACAGAATATCAAGGAAAAATTCAAGGTTTTTTCCAATTAAACCTGCAAGACGGAGAATTAGACGCACTATACGTTCACCCCATGTATCACTCCAAAGGATTAGGCACGGCAATGCTACACCGTGCCGAAAAACTCACCTTTGACAATGAATTAAGCACGCTAAAACTATACGCATCACTTAACTCTGTATCATTCTATCGTCTTAATGGGTATAACAAACTACGCAGTTGCGAACTACACTTAAACCCACAACTATCCGTTCGTGGAGAATTAATGTGTCGCAATTTATATTCCGATGATTTTATGGATTGATTTTTGCAAGAGTATCATTTAATAAATCACCCCATCATCATTATCCAATGAATTTAATAATGATGATGTTAAATCAGATGATGAAGTATATTCCACATCTTCACTATTTTCATTATTAAATTCTATATTTGATAATTCAGATAAGTCTGCCGGAAAAACTATACTATCACTTT
>JAFZMY010000029.1 GCA_017553165.1 Neisseriaceae bacterium | reverse complement strand
TAGCGTTTAGCCTGTTTTTTAAGCCTTTCCTGTATTTCTCGTTCAACTTTGGCAAGGCGTTTGATGCCGTATCGTGCTTGTTTGAAACGATTATTAACGCTGCTTTTTTGCGTCAATACGCCATTTCTGGCTTCTTTTAAACATTATAGATTGTTGGTCGGCTAACATTGTATTGCCGAGCCAACGCCGCCGACTTTGTCTTGCGTATATGACCACCATATCTCTGCTCTTTGATACGGTAGTAATCGGGTGTTCTTGTGTAGTTTTATTTCACTATTATCTTTCAAATAGTGTAAAGAACGCTAGGAATTTCTACACTTTTATTTGTATTCATTTCATACTATTTTGTTTATTCACGATAAACTGCGAGTGCTGAATAACTTTGTGCAACCGGCATAACTTCGATTGAGTTAATATTTACATGTTTAGGTTGTTTGAAAATCCATAATACGATATTGGCAATGTCTTCTGCGGTTACGTATTTTACTTGTTCGTATACTTTTGCGGCTTTTTCATCATCGCCTTTAAAGCGTACGTTAGAAAATTCAGTTCCACCGCATAAGCCAGGTTCGATATTGGAAATTCTGACATTAGTTCCGGCTAAATCGGCACGTAGGTTGCGGCTGAATTGTTTTACGTATGCTTTGCTTGCTCCGTAAACATTGCCACCAGGATAAGGGTAAGTTCCGGCAATTGAGCCGATATTGATAATGTGTCCGTTTTTGCGTTCAACCATTTGGGGCAGAATTTTGTGGGTGAGATATGAAAGTCCGATAATATTAGTTTGAATCATACATTGCCAATCTTCAAAATTGGCTTGGTATGCTGGTTCTAATCCTAATGCTAAACCGGCGTTATTGATTAACAGTTCGATTTGTTGCCATTCTTCCGGCAGACTTTGTATAGCGTTGTCTATGTTTTTTTGATCGGAAACGTCCATTTGTAAGGGATAGAATTTTTCACCCAATTCTTGTTGTAGCGTTAACAGGCGTTCTTTGCGTCTTGCTGCTCCGATTACTTGGTAACCTTCTTTTACAAATAAGCGACATAATGCTTCGCCAAAACCTGCAGAAGCACCGGTAATTAATATAGCCATAATTGTTTTTCCTTATATTAGATTGTTTTTTGATTTGTATTGTTTATAAATTATATATGCTATTGCAATAGTCTGCCGGAAAATAGTAATTATTGAGACTCCTGCAAAACTGGCATCTGTGGCACATTTCGTGCGTTTGCGTTGTTCGAAATCGTAGCCTTTCTACTTGTTATGTCTTCGATTTGAAGTGCTACTACGCTTCGAACTGTACTCACATCTACCAGTTTTGCAGGAGTCTCTTATTTGTTTTTTAATTAATTTTTAACATTCTATTGGGTCTATATCGATAGCATGGTGAATTTTATGTCTTTTTTTGGCTAATTGTTCCATGACTTGGGCAATGTCATTTACGGTGTTGTGCAGCAGTGTTCGTTGGGTGCTTTCAATAAAGATTTGTGCTCGTTCTCGTCCGGATAGTCTTACCATTAATTGTGGTGCAGGTCCGTATATATATACATTTTCCGGCAGTGTTATTTGGGTAATGGTGTCGCGTAAAAACTGCATAGCATCGTCTAATTGTGGAGCATCGGCACGGCAGGCGGCAACGTACGTGCATGGCGGAGCTTTAAATGCACGTCTTGAATCGAGTTCGTTTTGTGCAAATGAGATATAGTCTTGGCGTTGTAAATCGTGAAAAATTGGATTGTCAGGTAGTTGGGTTTGAATTAATACTTTTCCGGCAGACTTATCTCGTCCGGCACGTCCTGCAACTTGCATTAATTCTGCAAATAATTTTTCACGAGCACGCAAATCGGCACTATACAAACTGCCATCAGCATTGAGAACGGTAACTAAATTTAATTGTTTGAAATCGTGTCCCTTTGCCAAAATTTGCGTGCCGACTATTATGTCTAATTGGCACGAATTAATTTTATTGCATATTTCTTGCCAATCGTTTTTATGCGATAGGCTATCTCTATCTACACGAGCGATTTTAGCGTTGGGAAAGATTTTTTTAAGTGCATCTTCGATGCGCTGTGTGCCAAAACCAACCGCACTTAAATCGGTATTGCCACAATCTGGACAAAAAGATGGAATAGCAATTTGATGGTCGCAATGATGACAACGTAAATGACGCACACTGCGATGCAAAACCATTTTGGCAGAACAATTAGGACAAGTGAAACTATAACCGCAATCTCCACAAAATAGGGCAGGGGCGAAGCCTCGCCGATTAAGATAAACTAAACTTAATCCGCCGTTTTCTAAATTTTGTTGTAGCAATTTTATGGTGCGTTCGCTTAATCCTTCGGTTAATTTTTGATGACGCACATTGTCGATTAATATTTCCGGCAGACGTGCGTTTTCTTTGGCACGGCGAGTGATGCTTAATAATTGATAACGTTTATTTTGTGCTGCATAAAAGCTTTCTAAAGATGGTGTGGCAGAACCTAAAATAACTGGACATTGTGCTTGTTTGGCACGCCAGATGGATAAATCACGAGCGTTATAGCGTAATTCATTATCTTGTTTGAATGATGAATCATGTTCTTCATCAACCACAATCAAACCTAAATTTTTAATCGGAGTAAATACAGCAAGACGTGTTCCGATTACTAATTGCACTTGTCCGCATAATGCTGCTAAATAATCTTGAGTGCGTTCGCCATCGCTACTTCTGCTATGCAAAATAGCACAGGAAATATCAGGGAAACGTTTGGCAAAACGTGATAGTAATTGTTCGGTAAGATTGATTTCAGGCAGTAAAAATAAAACGCTTTTACCTTGCGAAAATACTTCTGCCATAACTTCGAAATAAGTTTCAGTTTTACCACTGCCGGTAATTCCAAATAGTAAGAATGTTTTAAAAGTATTTAAGCTATCGCAAATCGCTTGGTATGCGTCAAATTGTTGTTGATTAAGTTTTACTGCACCTTCTTTGGGATTGATGTTTTGATTGCTAACTTCGTTCAACCAGCCCATTTCTTGCCATTTAGTCAAATAGCAAGTGGCACGTTCATGAATGTTTTTGGCAGCAGTTAATTTTATGCCAGCAATAAGTGCTTGCCATAGAGCAAATAATTTACGATGATGTTCTGGTGGTGATTTTTGTGATAGACCGGTTTCATTTAATTGGAAAGTTTTATCTACAACAGGATAGGATAATGGTTTTGGCTTTCTCATACCGGTTGGAATCGCAGTAAAAACTGATGCTCCCAAAGGGTAGTGATAATAACGTGCAGTAAATTCTAATAATTCAATCCAGTCTTGATTTACGCATGGTTCATTATCGAATACGGTGGTTATGGGTAAGATTTTACTTTCGTCAATATCAGGTTCAACTTGATTTTCCCAGATAAACGCAACTTTTGGTTTGCCACGAAATGGAACAACTACACGAGTTCCAATTGCTAAAACTTCATCATGACGATAAGTCATTAATTTAAATAGTGGAATATTAAGTGCAACTTGATGATAAATTGGCATAATATTTTTTCCGGCAGACTTTGTTAAAACCCATTTTCCATTAAAATCTGTCCTGGCGTGCGGTTGCGATTCATGGTAAAGCCTAATTGTTTTAATGCACTATACGTATCTTCTACCATAGATGGATTGCCACAAATCATAAAACGAGTATCTTGTGGATTAAAATCTATTTGGCATGTACGAGATAAAGTACCATTGCTTAATAGGTATGGAATGCGTTGGTGTAGCATGCCGCCGTTATCTTGAGTGGTAATTGGAATATAGGTTAAGCGATGTGCGTATTCTCCTACTAATGGGTGGCTTGATAATTGTTGTAGTCTGCCGGAAAAGATTAATTCATCAGTATGAGAAACACTATGTACCAAAACAATATGTTCAAAACGTTGCCATAGGTTAATTTGATTAAGTTGCGATAAAAATGGTGCAATGCCAGAACCTGTGGATAACATCACCAAATCACGTCCATCAGCAAAGCGTTGTGGTAGTAAAAAACCAGTAGCGTTTTTATCTAAATATATGCAATTGTTTTCCTGCATATTTTGAAAACATAAACTCATATCGCCATTAGGGATAAGTACCGCAATATATTCCAAATGCTCTGCATATTCTGGCGACATAATCGAATAAGCACGCCAAATGGTTGTGCCGTTCAAATTCAAACCTAAACGAGAAAATTGACCAGCACTAAAACGGTAAGCTGCTGGACGAGAAATTGCAAACGTCATAAGTTTATCTGTATGACGTTTCACCCATAGCACTTTTTCATGGGTAAATTTTTCTGTATTCATAAATATAGCTAACCGTTCGATAAAAAACCGCTGCATTCTAAATGAATACAGCGGAACTTGTTATTTACGAATTATTTGCCTTCGGCAGCCGCTTTTTTGAGAACTTCGTAGAGTTCATCTTTTAAGTGCAGTTTTTGACGTTTTAATTCATCAATTTCATCTAAACCGCTGGTTACAGGACTGCTTTCAAGACGGATAATTTTGTGATCCAATTCATTGTGTTCTTCAAAAAGACGAGCAAAATGTGCATCTTCATTTTTTAGACGGCTGATTAAATCGCGATATTCTGGAAACATTGTATTGAGCCTTTCTTGACGTTAGTAGTTAATGAGTAACATCTAAAAACTTGTCATTATTAAGTTGTGTTGCGAAATAAAATACCTTAACAAATTGTTATAGAAAAGATTTTTTATAACGCCTACCAATGACGAGTATCTAAACATGTTGCGATGAGTGTGATTATACCCCTTTTTTGTTATTTGATAATGTTACTTATGTCTTGCAATGCAAGATATGTTTTATAGTTTCTCCCACGATAGCGAAACATTATCCGTACCTATTTGACTTTGTAATTCATCTAATAATTCTTGAACTGGGGATACTTGCCAGCTCTTATCAGCATGAAGTCTGCCGGAAAAGTTTTCATTGCTATATTTAATCACAATAGATACTTGTGATTGTTGTTGGTATTTTTTTATGGTTTGGGCAATTTGTTCTATGTTGTGCTGGGCGTTAAGTTCCAGACATAAATGTTGTGCATGTTTTTGACGTGCTATATCTAATGGCATGATTTCTTCGGCAAAAATGCGTAATACTTCTTCATCGTTATAAGTATTTTTACTGATTTTGCATTTGAATAAATATAGTTTATCTGCAGTAAATGCTTCTTCCAAATTTGATATGGCAGTGTCGGAAACGGTGATTTCTAATTTACTTTTATCATCTTCTAGTGCTGCAAGGCAGAGTTTTTTACCTTTTTTAGTGGTTACAAAACGTATACCGGTAACAAATCCACCTATCCATTGCAGATAGTCTTGGGGAGTAATATCAGCCAGAGAAGTGCGTACTATCGGACTAATTTCTTTTTTATACGGTGAAAACGGGTGAGCGGAAAAGTAAAAACCTAATGCTGTTTTTTCTTCGGCTAATTTGGTAGATAAATTCCAAGCACTGATAAATTCCATTTGCACTTCTTCAATGGCATTATCCACCGTATCAAACAAACCGCATTGCATTTCATTTGCACGTGCTTGTTCTGCATATTCCATTGCCAATTCTAAATTGCCTAATAACATAGCACGATTGCTTTCTAATTCATCAAAAGTGCCAGCACGAATTAGAGTTTCTAAAACACGGCGATTGCAAATTTGATTGTTTACACGCCGGCAAAAATCAAATAAATCTTGGTATGCACCATTGGCTTTACGTTCTTCTACGATATGTCCAATTGCGGCTTCGCCAGTGCCTTTGATTGCACCTAATGCGTAACGGATTTCGTGTTGAGAAATTGGAGTAAAGTAATATTCAGAAGCATTAATTGATGGTGGTAAGAAACTAATTTTATTAGCAATGGCATCATCGTATAGATTTTTAAGCTGTGCGGTATTAGTAAGCTCGTTGGACATGGTTGCGGCGATAAATTCGGCAGTATAATGTTTTTTCAACCAAGCAGTTTGATATGCAACCAGTGCGTAAGCTGCGGCATGTGATTTATTAAATCCGTAGCCGGCAAATTTTTCCATGTAATTGAAAATTTCATTAGCTGTTGTAGAGTCAATTCCTTTTTCGGCTGCACCACTAACGAATGTTGCACGTTGTTTTGCCATTTCTTCTGGTTTTTTCTTACCCATAGCACGGCGTAACATATCTGCACCACCTAATGAATATCCTGCACAAACCTGTGCTGATTGCATCACTTGTTCTTGATACACCATAATGCCGTATGTGGGTTCAAGTACTTCTGATAAAAATGGGTGTAGATATTCAAATTTTTCCAAGCCGTGCATACGGCGAATAAAATCCGGAATCAAATCCATAGGACCTGGGCGATACAAGGCTACGAAAGCAATAATTTCTTCAAACTTGGTTGGTCGTGCATCGCACAACATTTTTTTCATACCCACCGATTCAAACTGGAATACGGCAGTAGTGTTGCCGGCAGCAAAAATATCTCGATATACAGCCTCATCATCTAATGGAATATGGGCTACATCGACTTTTTCACCACGCAAATTGGCAATCATTTCTTCTGCCATTTGAATAATGGTTAAGTTGCGTAATCCTAAAAAGTCGAATTTTACCAAACCGGCTTGTTCAACATCATCTTTATCATACATTGATACCGATGCTGCATCATCGCCAGTTGCTTTATATACCGGACAAAAATCGGTTAATTTGCCCAATGCAATTAATACCCCACCGGCGTGCATGCCAGTGCCACGTGGCAGGTCTTCTAATTTTTGAGCTAATACTAATAATTCTTCTGCTTCTTCTTCTTTTAAGGTTTGTTCGATTAAAGGTTCAGCTTTGACTGCGTCTTTCAGCGACAATGGTTTATTAGCTTCTAATGGAATGAGTTTGGAAAGTTTATCGCATAAGCCAAATGGTAATTCTAAAACTCGCCCTACATCACGTACTACTGCTTTACTGGATAATGTGCCGAAGGTGATGATTTGACTTACTGCATCATGACCGTATTTATCTCGTACATAATCAATTACACGATCGCGATTTTGTGTACAAAAATCCACGTCAAAGTCTGGCATGGAAACACGTTCTGGATTTAAGAAACGTTCAAATAGCAAAGAATAACGCAAAGGATCTAAATCGGTGATTTTCAAAGAGTAAGCTACTAATGAACCTGCTCCTGAACCACGACCAGGTCCCACAGGACAGCCGTTATTTTTTGCCCAGTTAATAAAGTCTGCCACAATCAGAAAATAACCTGGAAAACCCATTTGAATAATAATGGATAATTCAAATTCCAAGCGTTTTTCATATTCCGGCAGTCTTTGTAATCTTTCTTTTTCATCAGGATAAAGATGAAGCATGCGTTCTTGCAAACCCTGACGTGCTAACTGGCATAAATAATCGTCCAAAGATTGATTATCAGGAGTAGGGAATAAAGGCAAAAAGTGTTTACCTAATGTGATTTCAGTAGAACAACGTTTGGCAATTTCTATTGAATTGGTCAAAGCCTCCGGCAAATCTGCAAATAAGTTTTGCATTTCTTCTGCTGATAAAAAATACTGTGATGGGTGAAAACGCCGCACACGCTTTTTATCATTTAGGATTTCACCTGACGCAATACATACTCGTGCTTCGTGAGCGGTAAAATCATCAGCATGTAAAAATTGAATAGCATGAGTTGCCACTACTGGCAAATCTAACTGTTCTGCTAATGCAAGACTGCCGGAAAGTACTACTTCGGCATCATGTTGCATTTGTCTGAAATGTTTTTGTAAAAAATCAGGATAATTACCATTAGTTTCCGGCAGACGTTGGATTTCTAAATAAAATGAATTGGGAAATAAATTGCTTAAACGTTCTGTTATGGCTGATGCTTTATCAAGATTTCCTGCGATAATTTCTTTACCCACAGCACCACTTGTTGCACCGGAGAGACAAATTAAATTGCTTCTATCGATATTTTCCAAACTATCCCATGTAATCGATGCGATTTCGTCTCTATCTTCACGCAAATATGCTTCGCTTAACAATTCGCATAAACGCAGGTAACCTGCATGATTTTTGGCTAAAAGCAACAAATGCGAAGTATCAATATTATCAGTTGCCGCAACGATAATATCAGCACCTAAAATCGGCACAATGCCTGCGGCACGAGCTTTTTTATAAAATTTAATTGCAGCAAACATATTCATGCCATCGGTTAGTGCCAAAGCTGGAAACTTTTGTTCTTGGGCAAAAGAAATAGCATCTGGCAGACGTACCATGCCATCTTCCAAAGAGTATTCCGAATGTAAGCGTAGTGGGACAAATGAAGTCATGATATGTTTTATCTTTGAGTAATAATCTTTCAAGCTGTGGATATTACCATTAAAGAGACTCATGCAAAACCCATCATTCTGACCTTGAGCGATAGCGAAATAGAAGAATATAATTAATTGTTTAATAGATAGATTTTTGTCTTCGCTAAAAGATAACTTGCAAAACTCGTCTCATTGACGAATTTCAGGTAGTGCAATGAAGAATATAACTTATTATTTATAAAGATTTTAGAGTAGTCTTAAAGCTTCGCAGAAACTGCGTTTTAGCTTCGCTCAAAATGACGAATAATAGAAAAATGCAGGAGTATTTAAAAATAAATTAATAAGGTAATATATTGTAAAATAATAATAAATATTGTTTTATTATTGTTATAATATTTGTGATTTATTATTGTATTATAATAATAAATTATAAAGTTTTATATTATAAAAAGACTGCCGTAACATATTGTTATAACATAAGATTGTATTATATTTATTAAATAAATATCTTAATAATAAAATATCCATATATTAACGTGTTACAATCACCAAACTCATCTTAATATATAAGGTCAAAAACATGACACAAGACGAACAAAAGCGTGCTGCTGCCGAACGTGCAGTGAGCATGTTGCCACGTGGTGAAATTATCGGAGTCGGTACTGGCTCTACGGTTAATCATTTTATTAGTGCATTGGATAGCATTAAACACGATATTCGTGGAGCAGTGGTTACCTCACAGGAAACTGAAAAACGTTTGCGTCAATTAGGGATTCCGATTGTATCGCCAGCCGAAGCTGGACGTTTGTCGGTGTATGTTGATGGGGCAGATGAAATTAATCACTCCTTACAAATGATTAAAGGTGGTGGGGGTGCTTTGTTAGCAGAAAAAATTGTTGCATCAATTGCGGATACTTTTATTTGTATTGCCGATGAAAGTAAATATGTATCCAAATTGGGTAAATTTCCTTTACCTATTGAAGTTGCACCTTTTGCTCGTTCAGTAGTTGCCAAGTCGCTAATTCGCATGGGAGGAACACCTCAATTGCGTATGGGTTTTACCACCGAATCAGGACATGAAATCTTGGATACATCAGGGTTGGATTTAAGTCGTCCGCTTACTATGGAAGACGAAATCAATCAAATTGCCGGTGTTATGGATAACGGTTTATTTGCACGCCGTCCAGCTGATGTATTGGTGTTAGCTAATAAAAATGGTGTGGAAATTATTAGTATTGGAACACGTTAAAATTTTTCCGGCAGACTATTCAAATAATTACAAAGACTGCCGGAAAACATTTTTATAATAAATATTTAAGGTAAGGTTGTGTAAATGTATAAAAACTATTTTGTTATTTTATCTTTGTTGTTATCCACATCGGTGGTATTTGCCAATCCAAGCAAGCGAGAAGTTGAACGAGCTGTATCTCGTGTTGAGCAATATATGATAAATAACTACACTGTACAAAGAATTGGTCATAATTTAGGTGAAGATGTCTTTTATTTAGGTAAAATTTCCAAAAGTCCAAAACATAAACCAGTTGATGCGTTCGCAATAGATGTAGTTTATTCATTTTGTAAAAGTAAATCTTGTATTGTAAGAGATTTAATCCTTTCCTCAACATACACTGATAATACAGAAGACAGTATTACCATTAAAAACACCAATCCTCTTAATCGAGCATTTGATAATCCCAACTATTGGACTATTAGACAAATCAAAGCTGCACCTAATCCTGAATTTGTGGTAACAACCTTTGAAGAAGATAAAGGTGATCACCCTAATTTTCCAACTTTAAAATATGAACAAGTTTATCGTTTTAATCCACAACAACACATATTAGAACCAATTGGAAAACGTAAATTTGCTGGCAAAGAAAAATAAAAAATAGTTTACATTAATAAGTAAATGTTTTTTATATTCATTTCATGTTAAAATATATCAGTATTAAGTTTATGTTTATAAAAATTCCTGTAAAAGTCATATGAGGTATATTTTTTACACGTTGTACGTTGCTCAACGAACAAGCTTTTCTATTTGTTATGTCTTCGATTTGAAGTTATATTAAAACTTTGAACAAACATCACATTTACTATTTTCGCAAGTGGTTGTAAGTTGAATTTTTTGTTTTTGTATTGGTTTTGCAAGATTTCAGTCTGCCGGAAATGTTTTTCACAAACAACTTCCCAGTTCGATTTTTCTTAGATGAGTTACAAATTACTTTGTTGTGATGTTTTTTGCTATGAATCTACATATATAATGTAGTATACAAGTAGTATGTATTAGTAGTAATACATACATAGTCATATATGATATAGCAAGAAGCGTAAGGTGGAAACT
>JAFZMY010000028.1 GCA_017553165.1 Neisseriaceae bacterium | reverse complement strand
GCCTTTGGTTTAACCGAAATTCAAGCCGAAGATATTTTGGAAATTCGCCTGCGACAATTAGCCCGCTTGGAATGGATTAAATTAGAGGGCGAATTATCTAAATTACAAGAAGAAGAAGGTAGCCTGAAACATTTGTTATCGGACGAAACCGCCAAAAAACGCTTAATTATTAAAGAAATACAAGACGATGCCAAACAATACGGCGATGACCGCCGCACATTAGTGGAAGAAGCCGAAAGAGCGGTTTCGGTGCAAACCGTTGCAGACGAGCCGATTACCGTGATTGTGTCGCAAAAAGGCTGGATTCGCACACGACAAGGACACAATTTAGACTTATCGCAAATCACATTCAAAGACGGCGATGACTTGCGACAAACGGTTGAAAGCCGCACCGTAGCCGAAATTGTGGTGTTAGACAACTTGGGGCGTTCCTACACCATTGCCGCCGCCGATATTCCTGGTGGCAGGGGGGACGGTGTGCCGATTTCGTCCTTAATCGACTTGCAATCTCACGCCCAAGTCATCGCCATTTTATCAGGGCAGCCTGAAAACCGATATTTGTTGTCGAACACAGGCGGTTACGGCTTTATTTGCAAATTAGGCGATATGCTCTCCAAAGTAAAAGCAGGCAAAGTCCTAATGACCTTAAACGATAAAGAAGAAATGCTTGTGCCGTGTGCCGTACCAAACGATTTCAGGCTGCCTGAAAATGATACGACACCGCAAGGAGATTGCCACGATTTGTCTGCGACAAATCTCGCAATGACAGATAGTGTTTCAGGTAGCCTGAAAGTATTATTAGCCACAAGCGAGCCACGCATATTAGCCTTTGACTTAACCGAATTGCGTCAAATGTCAAAAGGTCGTGGTTTACAATTAATAAGTCTGCCGGAAAAAGAAAAACTAATACATATTCTATTAACCCAAGAAGAAGAATATACTGTTGAAAGCATTGGCAGACGAGGTAATACATATCAAGACACATTACGCATTGCCGATGTAATCAACAAACGTGGCAAAAAAGGAAAACCATTAACTGTTTCTGGTGCAATTAAAAATATATTAATTGCTACTAATGAACAAAAGGATTAACAAATGTTGTTTCATCAAGAAAAATTTTCCAAAGAAGCACTAATTGAACAAGCTAAACGTAATATTGAAAATTTACCCAATATTATTACAGTAATGCGAATTTCTATTGCATTAGCAATATTAATTTTCTACTTATTTATACCAAACACTAATGCCACAATTAAGTTCAATCCAATTCTTCTTTATATGTGGGAAGGTGTTTATTCATTGTTTATCATATTTATGCTATGGGTTCCAACAAAAGACATTGAAGAAGAAAATAAATGGTGGCTAATTTCTGTTAATATGATAGATGTAATAATGATGGTGATTCTTGCCATAATATCAGGAGGCATGGCTTCTGGTTTTAGTATTTTAGTATTACCATTTGTTGCAGCCATTTGTTTTCAGGTAAATAATCGCCAAGCTTTATTTTATGCAGCAGCCACTACTCTTACCTTATTTTCAGGGATAATTATTGATTCTCTTATACATGAAGATATTGATATATCCTCAATATTATTGCAAGTTAGCATATTATCATTAGTATCTTTTTCGGTTTCCATATTTAGTTCCATGAGTGCAATTAATACTTCACGTACTATTCATGCAATGCAGGAAACAGAAATACAAATTGCCAAATTAAACGAATTAAATAAATTAGTATTAGAACATGCAAATGAAGGACTTATTGTTTTTGATTACAATGGCATGGTGATTTTATTTAATCAAAAAGCATCACATTATATTCCAAGCATACAACAACAAGAAACTCTGCCGGAATTAGGAAATATATTAACCAATTGGCAAAACAATGTTTATTTACCATTTGATGATAAAAGTTTAATTGGAGGAATGGAATTTATGATTCATGCAACTCCATTAACCGAACAAAATCCACCAAATTTAATGCTATCATTGCGTTCATACGAAGATGTTGCCAAAGAAACCCAAGCTAATAAATTAGCATCATTAGGTCAATTAACAGCTAATTTAGCTCATGAAATTCGTAATCCTTTATCTGCAATCAGTCATGCCAATGAATTATTACAAGAAAATAATATCGATGACGTTGATGAACATTTGAAAATAATCATCGAACACAATGTTGAACGGATTAATAAAATGATACGTGAAATTTTATCTCTTAACAAAAGAGATAGAATTAATCGCCGTGTTATTCATATTCGCCAATATCTGAAATCATTATTAACTGAATTTATGGTTGCCCACCCAGAAAGTGTAAACTGCATTAAAGTTAAAATTGAATGCACCGATGAAAATACTATATTTATGGACGAAGACCATTTACAACAAATTTTAGATAATCTTATGAATAATGCTTGGAAATATAGCCAAAAAAATTCAGATGCGATTAGAATTAGCGTAATACCGCACCCTCTTTCCCAAGAAGTAGCAATTAGTATTGGTGATAACGGCGAAGGAGTTCCAGAGGAAATTCAAGACCGAATTTTTGAACCGTTTTATACCACTTCCCAAGAAGGAACTGGTTTAGGTTTATATGTTGCACGAGAATTGGCACAAGTAAATAATGGCAAACTACGTTATCGCAATGATAACAAATCATTTGAATTAATATTAAAAATGGAGTAATCATCATGAGCGATTTTCAACTATATCACCCTGTATTAGTGGTTGATGATGAAGCAGATTTACGTGATCTAATTCAAATGACCCTAACAAAAATGGGCTTGCAAGTAGAAACAGCGGCTAATGTCAAAGAAGCCAAAGCTAAACTTTCCAAAAAAGTTTATGACTTGGTGTTAACCGATATGAAAATGCCAGATGGCGATGGATTAGAAGTAGTTGAATTTGTTGCACAAAATTCAGATACACCAATAGCAGTGATTACAGCTTACGGCAATCCTAATCAGGCTGTACAGGCAATGAAATTGGGGGCATTTGACTATATTTCCAAACCAATCACTTTGGCACAATTGAGGACTTTGGTTAAATCTTCCATTCATATCCACGACTTGCCAACAGAAAAAAGTACTTCGAAAAGCACTACTAAACAGGAGTCTGCCGGAAACGGAAAGAAAACATCTAAATCAAGCACTACTCCACAAGGACATATTAGTAGCGACATCACCCCAACTGACACTTCTAACGCTCGTCTATTAGGGCAATCACATGCCATGAAAAACGTGCGTAACTTGATTGAAAAACTATCACAATCAGATGTATCCGTTTATATCACTGGTGAATCTGGCACTGGTAAAGAGCAAGCAGCACGTAGCATTCACGAAGCTTCAAAACGCTCTTCAAAACCTTTTATCGCAGTAAACTGCGGTGCTATTCCTGAAAACTTAATGGAAAGTGAATTTTTTGGCTATAAAAAAGGTAGTTTTACCGGTGCAGATCGTGATCGTGATGGATTTTTTCAAGCGGCAAATGGTGGAACAATTTTTTTAGACGAAGTGGCAGATTTACCGCTGTCGATGCAAGTCAAATTATTGCGTGCTATTCAAGAGAGAGCTGTACGCAGAATTGGCGAACACAATGAAACAAGCATCGATGTCCGCATTATCTGTGCTACCCATAAAAATTTAGAAAGAGAAGTTGAGGAAGGACGCTTCCGTCAAGACCTATACTATCGCTTAAATATCGTTACCCTAACAATGCCGCCATTGCGTGAATTGCAAGAAGATTTGCCATTTTTAATTTCTTCACTGATGAAGAAGATTTCTAATAACAACGTCAAACTAAAAAATGATGCCCATAAAAAACTATTACAATATTCATATCCTGGCAATTTCCGCGAATTAGAAAATATCTTGGAAAGAGCAGTTGCCTTATCTGATGGGCAAATGGTTACCTTGGAAGATTTGCAGTTAAATCAAAACTACACCAATGAAGTTGCTGATAAAACAGAAGAAAAACATAATAATGACGGCTCATTTGTATTTGGCAGAGATTCTTTGGACGAATATTTAGATGCAATTGAACAAGATTTAATCAATCAAGCGTTAAAAGAAGCACGTCATAATCGTACTCAAGCTGCAAAATTATTAGGTATATCCTTTTATTCATTACGTAATCACATGACTCGTTTGGATATGGATAAGCCGTAAAAATAAAATTATTGTCGCTAAACTTTTTTCACGGAGAACTTGAATTAAAATTTAGCTGACAATAATGATTCTAAATCTTTCCGGCAGTGTGCATATATAGTAATTCCAAAGCAATAGTTGCGGCTGCAAGTGCGGTTATATCAGAACAATCATACGCAGGTGCTACTTCTACAATATCCATACCGATAATTGGTAATCCACTTAAATTGCGGATAATTTTTAATGCTTTATCAGTGGATAATCCGCCACATACAGGAGTTCCAGTACCTGGGGCAAAGGCAGGGTCTAAACAGTCAATATCAAATGTAAGATAAATTGGTAAATTGCCAACACAATTTTTAATTGTGTCAATAATTTCCTTGATACTTAAATCATTAGCAAGCGGTGCATCTAATACGGTAAAACCCAAATCATCGTATTCTGTGCGAATGCCAATTTGAATGGAATTATTAGGCGAAATTAATTGCTCTTGTATAGCATGATAAAACATTGTACCGTGATCATAATTAACACCATTAGCGTAAGTATCTGTATGTGCATCAAAATGTATTAATGCCATTTTGCCATGAGTTAAATAATGAGCACGTAATAGTGGTAGGCTAATAAAATGATCGCCACCAAATGTTAACATTTTTTTATTATGATGAAGCAAACGAGTGGCATGTGATTGTAATTGTTGACACAAATCATTAGCATCACCGTTTTTAAATACTAAATCGCCACAGTCAACAATTTTTATTTTTTTTTCCAAAACAAAATTATAAGGAAAACGCTTTTTTTCCCAAGCAAGATTAATTGATGCACGGCGAATTGCTTCTGCTCCAAATCTTGCCCCAGAACGACCTGATGTTGCCATATCAAATGGCACGCCGGTAATTACCCAATCTGCATTTGATAAATGTGGTTCAAAATTTAATGTTTGTCGTAAAAAACCAAAATTATTGCCAACCAAAGAATTATCTTCTTGATAATAAAGAGTATTCATTCATTTTCCTTTCGATAGTTTTTCTTGAAAACATATTATAGTCAATTCAGACCAAAAATAGATAAGGCACTACACTACAGAATGTATAGATAATACGGCAAAGTGTGCCAACGATGTATATTTTGGTATGAATTTACTATAAAAAACCTTTCCGGCAGACTGAAACCTTTGCAAAATTAGTAGATGTGAGCAGATTTCAAAGTTGTAGTAGCACAGCAAATAAAGACATAACAAGTAAAAAGGCTTGTCGTTGAAAAGCAACGCAAACGTAAGAAATGTGCCACAGATACCAGTTTTGCAGGAGTTTCGAAAGTTTATTCGTTCGGCAGGCGACCACATAGGGTAGCCATTACGGAATATTTATCATTTCGTTTCTGTGTGGGTTTTGCAGGAGTTTCATTAAATTTATATTATTTCAAAGTCTGCCGGAAAAATTTATCGTTTAATTTTTCGATTAGAAGTTTTAGTCCGTGTAGGGCGTTTATTTCGCTGCTGTTTATTTTTTTCGTTTTCGGCAGACTGTTCTGCTAATGTCAAATCAATCCTACAAGTTTCTAAATCTGCTTGGGCGATACGAACTGTTAATTTATCGCCGATGCTAAATTTTTGGCGAGTACGTTCGCCTTCAATTGCTAATATTTCAGGACGATAGCGAAAATAATCACGTCCTAAATCACTAACGTGAATCATGCCATCTACATATACATTATCCAAAGTTACAAATAAGCCAAACTCGGTCATGCCGCTGACTGTGCCTTCAAAAATTTCACCAATTTTATCTTTCATAAAATAAGTTTTTAGCCAGCGTTCGACTTCATGTGATGCGTCATCGGCACGCCTTTCTGCGTGAGAGCAATGTGTGCCAAGTTGTTGCCATGATTTTTCATGATATTTTTTGCCTTGTAAAATTGCTTTAATCGCACGATGTACTAATAAATCCGGATAACGTCTAATCGGCGAAGTAAAATGAGTGTAACAATCATAAGCCAAACCAAAATGTCCTTTATTTTCAGGCTGATATACTGCCTGACGCATGGATTTTAGCAACATGATTTGAATAATATGTCTATCTGGACGTTCGCTAATTTGTTGTGCTAGTTTAGCGTAGTCTTTGGGCGATGGGTTAGTCTTGCCAGATAAATATAAACCTAATAATGACAACTGCTCACGCAAAGTATTTAATTTATCTTCATGCGGTGGCTCATGGACGCGATAGAGTGTTGGTGATTGATTTTTATACAGCAAATCAGCAGCACAAACATTTGCAACCAACATACATTCTTCAATAATACGATGGGCATCGTTGCGTTCTGATGGGACAATTTTCTCAATTTTGCCATTATCACCAAAAATCATACGAGTTTCGATTGAATCAAAATCCATTGCCCCACGTTGTTGGCGTTTTTTTAGCAATACTTTAAATAGATTATATAAAGCAACAAGTTCTGTTTTGAACGGATAGTCTTCTTTACTGCATAATTGTTGCCACACTTTGTTATAAGTTAATCGTGCATGGGAACGTATTATGGCTGGATAAAAACGATATTCTTTAATATTGCCAGCATAGGTGATTGTGGCATCACAAACCATAGATAAACGTTCAACATCAGGATTTAGCGAGCAAATGCCATTGGATAATTTTTCCGGCAGCATAGGAATAACACGACGCGGAAAATAAACACTGGTAGCACGCTCACGTGCATCAATATCAATTGCATCAAATGGTTTAACATAATGCGATACATCGGCAATAGCCACAACTAATCGCCAGTTGCGACCTATTTTTTGAGCAAAAACCGCATCATCAAAATCGCGTGAATCATCACCATCAATTGTAACTAACGGTAAATCACGTAAATCTTCTCTATTTTTACGTTCAGATGGTTTGACTTTATCGGCAATTTTTTCTGCTTTTACAAGGCATTCATCGGAAAATTGATATGGCAAATCATGTTTGCGTAAGGCAATTTCTATTTCCATACCATCATCAGCGTATGAACCTAAAACTTGCGTAATTTTACCAATCGCAGGACGATTATTACTTGGATAAGAAATTATTTCTACTTCAACAACTTGACCATCAGAAAAGGTTTGTTTATCGGTATTGGGCAAAACAATGGAATGAACAATCCGTTTATCTAATGCAACCGCAACCGCCATGCCATATTCCCAATAAGCAAGTGCGACTAATTTTTTTTGGGCACGCTCTAAAACTTCTAATACACGCCCCTCACGTCGTCCACGTTTATCGTAACCGGTGGGACGTATCGCAATAATATCGCCGTGCATTAATGAACGCATTTGCTTTTCATTAAGTACAAAGTCTTCGCTATCGTCTTCTAATGGAATGCCAAAGCCATAGCCGTTTTTATGCCCTTCAACACGGCAGGTTATCAAATCGATTTTATCCGCAACGCAAATACCACCACGACGGTTAATATGAATTTGCCCATCACGCACCATAGCACGTAGGCGAATCTGGAAAATATCGTGTTCTTCTTTTTTAATGGAAAGTATTTTTTCCAAATCCGTAACCGCAACTGGCACGCCTTCCTTTTTTAATATTTCAATAATCCATTCACGACTTGGCAGTGCGTGTGTATATTTTTGTTGTTCGCGTAAAAGAAATGGGTCTTGTTCGCGTAAGTTTCTTTTTTTGCTCATTGACAAATTTCCATAAAAATTTATAGAATCCACTCTCTTTATAAATTCAATTTAAGAATGCCCAGATGGCGGAATTGGTAGACGCGTTAGGTTCAGGTCCTAATGCCCGCAAGGGTGTGGAGGTTCGAGTCCTCTTCTGGGCACCATAATCAATTAAGTTTACAATCAATAAGATTATCACATATATACTTTCGTTTATTTGTCTTTTATTAAGTTTCCGGCAGTGTTTACATTATTTACAACAAAATAATGCTGAAAAATGTTTACAAATATTTTTCCGGCAGACCTTTAATCTCCATGATAATTACTTAAAATAATACCGTGTCAGTGGTATGATTAAGACTGTTTGGTTAATCACATGAGATTTTCATTATGAACGAAAATATCACCCCTGCCGTCAAGACGGCGATTCTTTCAGAAGCACTACCCTATATTCGTAAATTTGCAGGTTGGACAATTGTCATTAAATACGGTGGCAATGCCATGACCGAAGATGTATTAAAAGAAGGCTTTGCCAAAGATGTTGCCTTGCTAAAATTAGTTGGCATGAATCCAGTTATCGTACACGGTGGCGGTCCGCAAATTAATACCATGTTAGAACGTGTTGGCAAAAAAGGCGAATTTGTACAAGGAATGCGTGTAACCGACCGCGAAACTATGGACGTAGTTGAAATGGTTTTGGGCGGTAGTGTTAATAAAGAAATCGTTTCTTTGTTGAATTTGCACGGTGGCAAGGCAATTGGTTTAACCGGTAGAGACGCTCATTTTTTACGTGCTAAAAAATTATTTATCAACACCCCTGAAAGAAATGGCGTTGATATTGGACAAGTAGGTTCAGTAGATGAAATTGATGGAACACTAATTCGTAGCATGGTAGAACGTGGTTATATTCCGGTTATCGCCCCAATTGGAGTTGGTCGCAACGGCGAAGCGTTTAATATAAATGCCGATGTAGTTGCCGGTAGATTAGCCAAAGAATTGCATGCACAAAAACTTATCATGATGACCAATACACCAGGTGTATTGGATAAAGATGGCAATCTTTTAACCAATCTAACCCCTAAACGTATTGATGAATTAGTTGCTGATGGCACTTTATCCGGCGGAATGTTGCCTAAAATCTCATCATCATTAGATGCAGCAACACATGGAGTGAGTGCAGTACATATTATTGATGGACGTGTTCCTCACGCACTATTATTGGAAATATTTACCGATTCTGGTGTGGGTTCGATGATTTTAGGTGAATAATTTGTAAATTTTGGCATGAAATTTGCTTACCCACGGTTTGTATTAATAGCTTTTTCATAGACAAATAAATTTAAAACAAATGATTAAGAGGAATTTAATCATGTTGCATTGCAAATCAAAAATCTTCTTGTCTTTAATAACAGTTTCCATATTGTCTGCTTGTGCTGGCAGTGGCACGGTTGTTAAGTCCGATGGTACAACAGATGAACCTCGTTGGCATCAATGGGATAAAACTTGGTTTAATAAAAGCAAGGGTACTTTCCCTGATTTAAGTTCCTTGCGTGAAGTTCGTTCTGGTTTAACCAAAGACCAACTCTATTATCTAATTGGTCGTCCGCAATATAGCGAAGCATGGCGTTCACATGATTGGAATTATCTTTTCCATTTTCACACTCCCGGAAAAGGTACTAATGATGTAACAACTTGTCAATTCAAAGTATTGTTTGATAAAGACATGTTTGCACGTAGTTTTTATTGGAAAGCAGTGGATCCTGTCGATGCTACTTGTCCACCAGATAGCGGGAAGGAAGTCCTACATCACACCTTGCAAACCGATATTTTATTTGCTTTTGATAAACATGGTAAATCCGATATTCAAGGACAAGGCAAACTTGAATTGCAAGAGTTTGCAAATAAGGTTAGACAAATTGACAGAGTAACCGCAATCTATGTTACAGGTCATACCGATTACTTGGGCGATGATGCTTATAACGAGCGTTTAGCATTGCAAAGAGCCGAAACCGTGCGTCAATATCTAACCGATTTAGGTTTACCAGCAGCATTGATTGTGGCAGATGGTAAGGGCGAACGCGAACCAGTAGTACAATGCGATTCTCGTGCTCCTGATTTGAAAAAATGCCTACAACCTAATCGTCGCGTAGAAATCAGAGTAAATAGCGAATCAACTGTAAATAAAATGTAATTAGAAAAAATATTAGAAAAACCGCCTAAATAGGCGGTTTTTTGTTTTCCGGCAGACTTATCAAATTATATTATAAGTCTGCCGGAAAAGCATTTCTTATTGCTTACTATGCTGTTTCTTTAAACATTTCAGCAATATTTTCTATTGACCAATCTAATTTTTGTTCGGCAAAAACGCATAAATCTAAATTATCTGGCTGTGCTTCAAAAGCGGTTTTTACTAAAACTTCCAATTCTGGTTTGGAAAAATCTTCTGCGTATTGATCTAATACATTTACCAAGCTATCAACATCACTTGATTCTAAATACAAGCCACACAGTTCAATTAATAAATCATGCGGACGTTTATCTAATGTTGATAAATGCAAATTAAGATAGTTGGCAGCCTGATCTCTATAACCAAATTGTTTATAAACTAAATATTCGCTGAAATAATCAGCTTTATCCATAGAAATGGTTTTTGTACCAATAGCGCCTTTTTCGCTGGAACAATATTTTTCAGATGTGGTTTGTTCCGATTCGATTTGATCCAATTGTGGTTTGATAGTTTCGTCTGGTAAATTGTGGACGATTTGCTTTTGTTTAGTGGTTTGTGATGGTTTGGTAGTGGTTTGAGTAACCGATTTAGTGCTTACCGGTGTAGGTTTAACGGTGGGGCTTACGGATTTAGTGCTTGCTGGTGCTGATTTAACAGTGGAAGTTGCAGATTTAGCACTTGCCGGTGCTGGTGTAACGGTGGAAGTTGCAGGTTTAGCACTTGCCGGTGCTGGTGTAACGGTGGAAGTTGCAGGTTTAGCACTTGCCGGTGCTGGTTTAACAGTTGGACTCGCAGACTTTGTGCTTGCAGTAGCTGGTTTAGTTGAGGTTGAAGTAACAGGTTTAGTGCTTACCTGTGTAGATTTAGTAGTAGCTTGTGTTGATTGTACAGATGGAGTTTGAGGGAGTTTGTCCTGTGTTGAATCAACGGTAGCAGAAGGCAAATTTTTCTGTGCCGTCGATCTTTTTATAAACTGAAACACTAATATCAAAAAAATTACCGCTAAAATCAATGCAGTAGATACAATCATCCACTCTTCCATCGTGTAAGCCCTCACTCAAAATTAAATATATTGGTGCTACAACCTATATTGCAAAATTTAAGCCATTTTATGCAGACTCAAATTTGCAACTTTTTAAAACACTTAAAAACGCAGTAATGAAAAATTCTATTTTAAGCTGTAATGATACGTCAATTGTGATTATTTGTGTTGATATGACTAATCGTGTAACAACGATTTTTTCTTATAAATACTTTGTTTTATAAATATTATCAAAGACAAAAGCATCATAAATACCAATAATATTTTGGATATGTAAAATAGGATTTGTTGCCAAATAACACCAGACGTAACCACCGCTCATAAAATACGCCTTACAAAAAGTATCTATTAAATTTAATTTTTCAATTGCTTTTTTAAATAATCAAAAAGATAATGTTATTTTTAATACACGTTAAAATCATACGACAGTTTTATAGTTTGTTTTAAGTATGAGTTTTGCAAGACTAATCACTCGGTCTGCCTGATAAGCAAATTAATAGAAAGATACTTGATGCGTTTGATTGCATTTACAAAAAAAATACTAAAAACCTTACTCTATATGAGTTTGTTCGTATTTTTTTTGCTTATTTTTTTGTGTGGCTGGGTGATATGGCAAGGACAGGAAAGACAATTACAAACAGCTGATGCGGCAATTGTATTAGGTGCAGCGGCTTGGGGAAATAAACCATCTCCGGTATTTACCGAAAGAATCCGTCATGGAGTAAATTTATACCACACCGGCGTTGTACGTAAATTAATTTTTACCGGTGGCACTCCCAAAGATGGCTTTGCTACCGAAGCAGAAGTAGGCGAACGTTGGGCTATTCAACATGGAGTATCAAAGAAAGATATTTTAATTGAAAAAACATCACGTAACACATTATATAATTTAACAAATACTGCTGAAATTGCCAAAAATAACAATCTTTCTTCCTTTATCATCGTAAGCGACCCATATCATTTGGCAAGAGCTAAATTGATGGCACAACATCTAAATTTACACGTGCAGACCTCTCCTACTCCTACTTCTCGTTTTAATAATATGGCTTGGTATTCAAAATTACGCATCTTGCTTCATGAAGCTTATGGTATTGTTTTATATTATATTTTTCATTTATTAGAGATAGTAGATCAAACATATTATCTCAATCACTAAATCACTTAAACCGCCTTGTTATATAATCACATCTAAAATATTTGTAGGACTTAAAAATTTAAATTATGTTGTATCTTTGCTTAAAATTATTTCATATCTTTTTTATAGTTTCGTGGTTTGCAGGTTTGTTTTATCTGCCACGAATTTTTGTTAATTTAGCGGCATTAAACGCCGACAGTAACGAATATAAACAGCTTTTAGCCATGAGCCGCCGCCTGTATCGTTTTATGACACCGATTGGAGTATTAGCTCTATTAAGCGGTCTATTGGTAGCATTTGTGATGTCAGCATGGAGTGGTGCAGGCTGGGCTCATGCCAAAGTTTTAGTTGGACTGTTATTAGCTGTGTATCACTATCTTTGTTTAAGATTTTTAATCCAATTCGAACAAGGAACAAACAAGAAAACTCATACTTGGTTTCGCTACTTTAACGAAGTACCGGTATTTTTATTATTATTTGCCATTTTCTTGGCATTGTTTAAACCGTTTTAATTTTTTGTGAAAAGTTGTAATGAATATTTTTTATGAAGAATCTGGACATTTTAAGTGTGCCAATGTAATCCAACGCAATGATGCCTCATATCAAGCCGATACCACTACCGGAAAACGCGTTAAGGTTAAAGCTACCAATGTATTTTTTGAATTTAATAGCGATGGTGCATTATTTTTAGAAAAAGCCACCCAAATTGCAGATGAAATCGACATCGAACTAATGTGGGAAGTAATCGGTAGCGAAGAATTTTCCTATGAACAAGTTGCAAATGAATATTTTGGCAACACATGTAGCAAAGAAGAATTAGCCGCAACCTTAATGGCACTGTATAACGCCCCTATTTATTTTCATAAAAAATCAAAAGGTAAATTCAAAGCAGCCGATGAAAAAACACTTAAATTAGCATTAGCCGCAATAGAACGTAAAAAAATAGAAGAGGCTCAAATCGACACTTGGATCAAAGAATTATCAGCAAATAGTCTGCCGGAAAGCATTGCTAATGACTTAAAAGAAATACTGCACAAGCCAAATAAACAAAGCATTACCTACAAAGCATTTACTCGTGCAGCTGAAATTTTAAAAACATCTCCATTAGATTTGGCATTTAAAATCGGTGGCGTAAGTTCAATCCATCAATATTTATTTGATGATTTTTTAATTAATTGTTTTACAGGTGAAATAACACTGCCGGAAAGCCCAATAACACCATTTGCATCATTACCAGAAGCAGATGGAGTATCTGCATTTTCCATAGATGATAGCCAAACCACAGAAATCGATGATGCAATTAGCGTTGTTGATATTGGTGATGGTAAAAAACGTTTAGGGATTCATATTGCAGCCCCATCACTATCTATGTCTGCCGGAAGTGATATTGAAAAAACCGTTTTTGAACGAATGAGTACGGTTTATTTTCCAACTGGCAAAATCACCATGTTACCCCAAAACTGGATTGAAAAATTCAGCCTAAATGAAAAAGAAAAACACCCTTGCGTAAGCGTTTATTTTGACATCGATGCCGATGGCGTATTTTCAGAACCATCGCATAAAATTGAAATGGTGTACATTGCAGATAACTTACGTATTCAAAATATACTGCCACACTTTAATCGTGAAACAGGTTGCAATATTGGTGATGAAGAAAAATTTCCACACCATGCTACCTTGCAACAACTATACGCTTGGGCTATTTCACTTAAAAAACAACGTGGTAAACATATAGAAGACGCACCAATTCGTTATGAATACTCGGTGGAAGTTGATGAAAATGAATATGTTAGCATTGTAAAACGCGAAAGAGACTCACCCATAGACACCGTAGTTGGTGAAATGATGATTTTAGCCAACAGCGTTTGGGCAAAAATGTTGGACGAACACGAAATGGGCGGAATTTTCCGCGTACAAGCACCACAAGGCACGGTACGAATGAGCACTCTATCAGATACTCATGATGGTTTAGGAGTTTCACATTATGCGTGGTGCACTTCCCCATTAAGGCGTGCTGCCGATTATGTAAATCAACGCCAACTAATGGCAATTATCGATAGCGAACATTACGACCCACGTTTCCAAAAAAACGATAATGAACTTTATCTTGTATTGCGTAATTTCGATACAACTTACAATGCTTATATTGGTTTCCAACGCAAAATGGAACGCTATTGGAGTCTAATTTGGATTCAGCAAGAAAAAGTTACCGAATTATTAGCCACAGTAATTAAAGGTGATTTAGTCAGCATCGAAGGCTTGCCTATGAATGTAAGAGTGTTTGGAATGCCAATTGATATTCTGCCCAAAGTAAAGGTGCGTCTAAAAGTTGGTAATATTGATTTAATGACACAAATGATAGAACTTCACTATATAAATGTAGCAACATAAAAGACTGCCGGAAAGTTATAAATAATCTTTCCGGCAGTCTTTTTTATTACATGGTATCGGTTGAATTTTTTTTGTTTCATTATTGTTTTTGCATGAGTATTACTAATATAGCAAAGATTAATACTAACCTATATCATTGTAATTAATAATCCAACTAATGCTGTGAGCCACATATTGCATCGTGGATAGTCATCGCCAAAATTTTCTTTTACAAAATCTTGCTGTTTCTTCGCCAAAGTAAAATACCACACCAATAATAAAACTAATCCAGAAAGAAACCCCTGCAAAACCCTTACTGAAACAAACTATAATCCTGCCGTAGGGTGGGACAACACAACCCACCAAAACACCGTTGGAGTTAATCCTTTGTATTTTAACAACTTTTTATTCCGCCCTATCGGACGGTTTGGTAGGCAAGGATGCCCACCCTACGGCGTTTCTTTTTCAAAAATTAGGTTTTGCAGGGGGCAGAAAGTTTAAAATCTAAAAACAAGAATATGATTGCTATTACAGTTTCAATTTATTTCAGGCAGCCTGAAATTGTTTTATTAACTCAATTTAGTCCAGTCCGATTTTTGAATATCAAATTCAAATTCTGCTTGTCTAAATGCACTATCCAAATCATCGTGATAAGTATCGGTTTGTTCATTACCTGTTTCATCTAAATAAAACAGGTAATATCCCAAACCATTTTTATATTGAACAATACTTAACGCAACAGGTTCTGGCAATAATTCACCATTTGCATAGTGTCTTGTATTTCCAGTAGCATTAAATTGTTTTTTATCTGATTTGAGTTGAATTTTAAATAATTCAATTAAATCATTATCCATTTAGAATAACTCTCACTTCAACCGCAACTCCGCCGATAATGCGTGTGCGGTTAAGCCTTCGCCGTGTGCTAATGTGGCGGCGATTTTGCATAGTTCGTCCGCACCGTTTTCGGACACTTCAATTAGGCTTGTGCGTTTTTGGAAATCATACACGCCCAAAGGGGACGCAAAGCGTGCGGTGCGGCTTGTGGGTAGCACATGGTTGGGACCTGCACAATAATCGCCCAAACTCTCGCAGGTGTAGCGTCCCATAAAAATCGCTCCTGCATTGTGAATTTTTTCAGCCCACGCTCTTGGGTTTTCTACCGACAATTCCAAGTGTTCAGGGGCGATAATGTTGGCGATTTGGCACGCTTCGTCTAAATCTTTCACCAAAATGGCTGCACCGCGATTTTTTAATGACGCTTCAATAATTTCACGGCGTGGCATTTCAGGCAGCCTTTTTTCTATTGCATTCAACACCTTATCAATATATTCATCGCTTGTTGCTAATAAAATCGCTTGGGCAATT
>JAFZMY010000027.1 GCA_017553165.1 Neisseriaceae bacterium | reverse complement strand
ATTTCTGCGGCAAAAAATCAGGGGGTTGATGAATTAGTTCGCCACGCTTTTCATATTGCAAAATTCCAAGAAAAGCCACAAAAACAAGACTTTTGCGATAAAAACGAACATAACGGTGCGGTTCATCGTGCCTTACACGCTATTATTCATCTTATTCACGATCACGCCGAAATGGCTGATATTCCGCCACGCTTTGCCGCTGAAAAATTATTAGAAGACGATTTTTATCTGTCAAAACGCTTAAAATTAGATAAAAATGAACAGGAAACAATAGAGCATATCGCTTTACAAATGGAAAAAGAAAGGGGAATGGATAAAAATGCTGCCATTGCCGATATGCGATTTGCTTTTATTCAAAAAGTTTGTCAAGAAACGGTTAATAAACCATTAACACGAAAAGAGCAAATTCGTTCGCAAAAAATCGACACGCTTTTAACAGGCAAATATACGGCTATTCCCATTTTCTTTGCGATTATGGTGTTGATTTTTTACTTAACTTTCAATCTATTAGGTTCAGGATTGCAAGAAATATTAGAAAATTTAATTGATAAAGGCACAGCGTGGTTTGACGAAAAACTCACCCTTTGGGGCGTGAATGAAGCCTTGCACGGCTTAATTATTGACGGCATTTTCGCTGGTGTGGGTAGCGTACTCACCTTTTTGCCGATTATCGTGGTGCTGTTTTTCTTCTTGGCAATTTTGGAAGACACAGGCTACATTGCTCGCGTGGCGTTTGTGATGGACAAACTCTTGCGTGGCATAGGTTTGTCTGGGCGTTCGATTGTGCCTATGTTAATCGGCTTTGGCTGTTCCGTGCCTGCGATTATGGCAACAAGAACGCTGCCCTCTGATCGCGATCGCAAAATGACGATTTTGCTCACCCCTATGATGAGTTGCACCGCCAAACTGCCGATTTACGCCTTTTTTGTGGCAGCGTTTTTTCCCAAAAATGGGGCGTGGGTAATGTCTGGGTTATATCTTTTGGGTATTATAACCGCCATTATCATAGCCCTAATCTATCGCAAAACGCTGTTTAAGGGTGAGCCGATTCCGTTTGTAATGGAAATGCCGCCCTACCGTTTTCCTGCCTTACGCAATATTGTGCAACTCTTGTGGGAAAAGGCAAAAGGCTTTATCGAGCGTGCCTTTACGGTGATTTTTATCGGCACCATCATCATCTGGTTTTTGCAAAGTTTCGACACACATTTTAATCTCACAGACGACTCATCAACCAGCATTTTAGCCGCCATAACCAGCATTTTCGCCCCACTTATGCAGCCTTTGGGCTTGGGCGATTGGCGAATTGGAGCCAGTTTAGTCGCAGGTTTTATCGCCAAAGAAGGCGTGGTATCCAGCATGGAAGTGCTGTTTGGCGACAGTTTAACAACCATTTTAACGCCCTTATCCGCCGCCACAATGTTAGTCTTCGCCCTACTCTACACCCCCTGCCTTGCCGCCATTGCAACGGTTAAACGAGAACTCGGCGGCAAATGGGCAGTATTCGTGGTGCTGTGGCAATGCGTAATTGCATGGACTTTGGCAATGTGCGTTCGGTTAATTGGTTTGGCGTTTGGTATGGTGTAGAATAATGTTTCAGGCAGCCTGAAAGTTAAAAACTGCTGTTATTGCAATCCTAACGAAGTTGGGCGTGGCAATCTCCTTGCTATGAAACAGCGTTCAACGAGCGAAGCGAAGTTAAAAACGCACCTATCAAAAAACGACAATGCAAAAATGATTTCAGGCTACCTGAAAATGACAAAGTTCGTTCTTCGTAGTTGGGGGATTGCCACGACTTCGCTTTGCGAAGTCTCGCAATGACAGTGGTGTCAGGCTGCCTGAAAAATTTTATTAAATATAAAGGAACAACAATGATTAACTGGTTATTAGGTTTTTTAATTTTTATTGCCGTTGTTTTAGCCGTTTGGTCAATGCAAATAAAACGCAAACACGGCAGCGGTTGTGGCGGTTGTAATACAGGATGTGGCAGTGCTTGTGGTGGCTGCGACTCTTCTTGCTTTACGGCTACAAAATACGAAAAAAAGTAAATCATGCACCAATGTAAAATCGACAATTTTTTGCGTGAATATCCACAGCAACAATTTCCACAATTTCGTTCCTTATCGTATCAAGAATGTATTGTTATTAAATCAAGACTAATGAAAAATTTTTCCTACAATAACAATATTGATGACTTGCTAAAATCATTCTGCCATTCTGAAAATCGCTGTGGCAATTATGAAGAAGACGGTATATCGTTAATACATAACTTATTGAATATAAATACAAAAGAAACAACAATTTTTATTAACTGGGGAAAATTTGATGATATTGATGAAATTGCCGTAAGTGATTTTCTGCGTTATTTTGATGATATTTGGTATCCTGTGGCAGATGATATTGATATTTTTGATAAAAGTTGCCAGTGGGTAATGTGTATTTCTCATTGGTCTGATATTTTTATGAGTAAGAGTAAAAAATATAATTAACTCTTATCTGCGTTTTAGTAGTCTGAAACCTTTGCAAAACTGGTAGATGTGAGCAGATTTCAAAGTTGTAGTAGCACAGCAAACGAAGACATAACAAATAGTTAAACTTTGTTTGCTAGCAACGCAAACGTAAGAAATGTGCAAAGAGATGCTAATTTTGCAAATGTTTCAGTCTTTTGATAATCACCATATAGCAGGTTTAATTTTTTATGTATGTTTTTTGCAAGATTCTCTGTATATCGATTTAAAGAAACCTCTGCAAAACCCTTACTTAAACAAAAAGTTAATCCTGCCGTATGGTGGGCTTCCCAGCCCACCAAAACGCCGTAGGCGTTAATCAATTGTATTTTAACAACTTTTTATTCAACCCTATCGGGCGGTTGGTGGGCAAAGATGCCCATCTACGGCGTTTCTTTTTAAAAAAAAATTGGGTTTTGCAGGGTTTCTTTTAATATTGCCACACCTGACTACCTCAATCGCACAATGACGATATATTTCAGGTTGTGTAGATTAAAAATATCAATTTATAAACCACAGTTTTCCGGCAGACCTTTAACAAATAAAAAGTCTGCCGGAAAAATTTTTTAATTAACTTTCCGGCAGACTTTTTATTTATCTATAAATTTAACGCAAACCTTGAATATAATTGGCAACGTCATCGATTTGTTGATCGGTTAAGCGATTACCGATAGTACTCATCATACCATGTTGACGAGAACCGTCACGGAAAGCTTGCATTTGTGCTACCACATAATCTTTGTGTTGTCCTGAAATACGTGGATAAGCTAACACACCATCTTTGGCTTTAGAAGCTGCTGGAATACCAGCTCCATTAGGACCATGACAAGCCATACATGCAGGAACTTTTTGATCATGAATACCACCGCGATAGATGCTTTGACCTGCTTTTAATTTTTCAGGATCAGCATCGGCTTCGCCTGTTAGCGAAACTTGTTTAGCATAATAAGCAGACACATCTTCGATTTCTTGGTCAGTCATACCCTCAACATTAGGAACCATTGTAATTACCATATCGCCCCATGTACGAGAACCATCACGAATATATTTAACATGTTCAGCAGTGTATGTAGCATGTTGTCCTGCTAAACGAGGATAAATTGAAATTGGGCTATTTCCGTCTGCTGCATGGCATGCGGCACAGACATTTTCTGCAATTTGTTTACCATTTTCTAAATCTGGTGCGGCAAATACGTTAGTAGCAAGTAATGTAACAATCAATGCCGGTAAAAAGCGTTTCATGAAGTTTGGCTCCTAAAATTTTGTTTTTTATGCAAATGAATTATTTTACGAGTTTGCATAATTCAAGTTTTTAAATACGCAATATTTTGTAGACGTGCTATTGTATACCAAAATTAACCTTTTAGACTACCTCAAATTTGAATCATGTCTGTTTTTAAGAATGCTATTTTTCATACCACTGTTAATCATCTGCGAGATCTGCCGGAAACTATGGCAGAAGTAGCCTTTGTTGGACGTAGTAATGCTGGCAAATCCAGTGCGTTAAATACTTTAACCGAACACAAACGTTTAGCTTTTGTCTCTAAAACTCCAGGCAGGACACAACACATTAATTATTTTGCCTTAAAAAATGGTGGATATTTAGCAGATTTACCAGGTTATGGTTTTGCCCAAGTACCGGAAGATGTACGTACTCACTGGGTTGAATTATTAGGTAATTACTTAATAATGCGTGATACTTTGATTGGTTTGCTGTTGATTATGGATTGTCGCCATCCTTTGAAAGATTTAGATATGCAGATGTTGGATTTTTTTGCAGCACGTAACAGTCCGCGTCCGGTGCATATCTTATTATCCAAAGCAGATAAATTATCTAAAAATGAACAAATAAAAACTTTGGCAAAAGTAAAAAAACAACTACACACATGGTCGGATAAAATGCCGGTTAGCGTACAGTTGTTTTCTTCTTTGAAAAAAATCGGTATCGATGAGTGTGAACAAGTGGTAGGGCAATGGTTTGATACAAGTCTGCCGGAATAATTATAAATTATGAACCTTCACGCAAACCTTCATCATTAGCTAAAAAACAACGCACTCCGGCTGCATCCATACGATTATGTAAAGAATCAGTCGGAGTTTGGTCAGTAAACACTGCGTTAAAATCACTGATATGACCTAATCTTACCAATGCGTTTCTACCAAATTTACTATGATCTGCGATTAAATATTTTAACCTTGCATTTTCCATCATAGCTTGGGCAACGCACACTTCTTTATAATCAAAGTCCAACAGAGAACCATCAGTTTCAACCGCTGCTACGCTAATAATGGCGTAATCAGCTTTAAACTGATTAATAAAATCAAGTGTAGCAACGCCGGTAATTCCACCATCTGCCGGACGTACAACTCCTGATGTAATCATGATTGTGTAATCAGGACGTACGCTAACAATAGATGCAACATGAATATTATTAGTGATTATGGTGAGATTTTTGCGAGTTTGAGTGAGAGCTTTGGCAACTGCTTCTACGCTGGTACCAATACTCAAAAAGATGGAAGCGTCATCAGGAATATGCTCGGCAATCATCTCGGCAATATGAGCTTTTTCGCTTTGCAATTTACTTTTACGAAAGAAATAATCTTCATGTTCAACAGAACTTCCAAGAGTTGCACCACCATGATAACGGCGTAAGATTTTTTCTTCGCTTAATTGATTGATGTCGCGACGTATGGTTTGTGGTGTAACATCTAATTGTTTAGCCAACTCTTCAATGGACATAAATCCGTTTTCGCGAATTAGTCCAACTATTTTTTCGTGACGTGGTGAGTTCAAGTTCATCATTTTTATAAGTCATGATTGTTTTATTAAATTTAAGGTGTTTATTTTGCCTAATAATTGCATCTTGTGCAAATGATTGATGCTTGGCATGATGAATAGAAAAGGTTATTCTTACGGATTAAATGATTTGGATTTCAAAAGGTAACAAATATTATGCAAATTGATTTAAATGGAAAAGTTGCTTTAATAACAGGTGCATCACGCGGGATTGGTGCTGCAATTGCAGAAACTTTGGCAGCATCTGGTGCTAAAGTAATTGGAACTGCTACTTCTGAAAGCGGTGCAAATGATATTTCCCAACGTCTATCCAAATTTGGTGGTATTGGAAAACAGTTAAATGTTGCAGACAATGAGGCAATAGAAAATTTAATTACTAATATTGAAGAAGAAATTGGTAGCATTGCCATTTTGGTAAATAACGCTGGCATTACTCGCGACAATCTTTTAATGCGTATGAAACAAGAAGAATGGGACGAAATTATCAATGTAAATTTAACTTCGGTTTATCGTTCTTCCAAAGCGGTTTTACGTAGCATGATGAAAGCTCGTTTTGGCAGAATTATCAATATTTCATCAGTAGTAGGTAGTATGGGTAACGCAGGTCAAACCAATTATGCTGCTACGAAAGCTGGCATGGTTGCCTTTACCAAATCTTTAGCACGTGAAGTAGGTAGTCGCAATATTACCGTAAATTGCGTAGCACCAGGATTTATCGATACAGATATGACTCGCACACTGCCGGAAAACGATCGCGAATCTTTGGTTCGTAATATTGCTTTGGGTCGTTTAGGAAGTGCTCAAAACATTGCTGATGCAGTATTATTTTTGGCATCAGACAAAGCAGATTACATCACTGGTCAAACTTTACATGTAAATGGCGGTATGTTAATGCCTTGATAATTAATGCAAAATATAATTTTACTAATCGTCATTCTATGTTAAGCAAAGAATGACGATTTTTTTAATACTATTATCATAAGTCTGCCGGAAAAGTATTTTTTAAACCTTTCCGGCAGACTTCAATTATATTAATGAAACTATTAATGAAACCCCTGCAAAACTTATACAGAAACAAAAAACCGACCTGCCGTAAGGTGAGTCGAAAGCCCCACCAAAACGCCGTAGGTGTTAATTCATTGTATTTTAACAACTTTTTATTCCGCCTTATTGAGCAGTTGGTGGACCAAGAAGCCCACCCTACGGCGTTTCTTTTTCAAAAATTAGGTTTTGCAGGAGTATCTTAATTCATATTTATAGCTGTTTAATATAAATAATTTTCATTATGCAATGCACAAATAATATTTAAAAAAATATTTATATAAATCATATTGTTATTTAATTTTTATTAGATCTCAAGTGGTATATAGTTGCCCCCCAAATCTGGGTAGGCTATAATGTGGCAAGAAGATATTATTAGTTCATTTTGGTTATAGCCGCCCCCCAAAATTGGGTGGGCTATATACCCTAAATGGGTATGAACAGACTGTAATAAGAGCAGTGTGGTTTGAAGAAGCTCGCGTGGTATATGTGTGCATTCGCATAAAAGGGGTATCCACTGACCCACACAACAATCCCCCAAATAATCAAAACCGACAAGTTACTGCTTGTCGGTTTTGTCTTTACAACTTTTCCGGCAGACTGAAACATTTGCAAAATTAGCATATCTTTGCACATTTCGTATGTTTGCGTTGCTTTTTAACGACAAGACTTTCTACTTGTTATGTCTTCGTTTTGCTGTGATACTACAACTTTGAAATCTGCTCACATCTACTAATCTTGCAAAGGTTTCAGTTTTGATAAAAAGAAACTCCTGCAAAATCATTCTTTTTACCATTCGTTATTTTAAGCGTAAGCGAATAATATTTTGTAAAACAATAAGTTGAGATTATTCGTTTTCCTATGAAAAACTCAAAATGACGAGTTTTGCAGTAGTATCAAAAAAATAAACTCCTGCCAAATACTCTACGGCGTTACTTGTTAAAAATTAGGTTTTGCAAGAATTTCTACATCTAATTAATCCAAAACTCTATCTTCCGGCAAACGCCCTGCCCAATCGCATACAAATTGCCATGCAATTCGCCCACTCCGACTACCACGTGCCAACGACCAGTTTAGAGCTGCTTGGCGTGTTATCTCGTCTAATTCCAAACCATAATCGGATAGCCAGTTGGCAACTGCTTGTAAATATGCTTCTTGGTCAAATGGATAAAAACTTAACCATAAGCCAAATCTATCCGACAAAGATACTTTTTCTTCTACGGTTTCATTAGGGTGAACTTCGCCACGTTCTCCGGTACTCGCAAGATTGTCTGCCATAAATTCGGGCATTAGATGACGGCGATTGGAAGTAGCATAAACCAATACGTTATTACACTTCATAGATAATCCGCCATCTAATACGGTTTTTAGTGCTTTATAGCCATCTTCGCCTTGTTCAAAAGATAGGTCATCGCAAAATATAATAAATTTTTCATTACGAATTGCAAGTAAAGATAATAAATATGGCAAGCTTAATAAATCATTTTTATCAACTTCAATTAAACGCAATCCTTGTGATGCGTATTCGTGCAATAGTGCTTTAACTAATGATGATTTGCCTGTGCCACGAGCTCCTGTCAAAAGTGCATTATTCGCAGGACGACCTGCAATAAATTGTTCGGTATTGCGAATTAAACACTTCATTTGCTGATCCACTGCTGCTAAATGATTAAGTGGAAAAGTGTGCGGTTGTGGTAGTGCATGTAAAACGCCCTTTTGTCCGATTTTTTGCCAGCGAAAAGCAATGGCATTCCAATCTGGTTCATCTAATTTAGGTGGCAACCACGCATCTAATCTTTCTAATACTGAAATAGTCTGCCGGAAAAATGTTTTTAAATTTTTTGATTTCATATTTTGTCCTTTAATTTTTATTGATGCGGTAAGTTACAGTTTTAAGAAACCCTCGCAAAATGTCTATTTCTTCACGTTCCACACCGTTACGGTCAAATAATCGGCGTAATCTTCGCAAAAGGCGTTCACTATTGCGTCTTTCAAAAAATCCTACTTTCTGCATAACATCGGCAAAATGCCCCATCAAACCATCGATTTCTTTATGAGTTACCATATTAGTTTTTTCTTGCAAATGTTCCATACTGAAATCAATTTGACTAAATATTTCGTAAGTTAACACTTGCACCGCTTGGGCTAAATTTAGGGAAAAATAATCTGGATTGCCGTTAATAGTAATTAGACGATTACAATTCATGCTTTCTTCAATAGACAAGCCAAAGCGTTCATTACCAAAAACAATCGCACATTCCTGACAACTTTTTGCCGTTGCAAGAATTTCGCTAACGCCCTGACGTGGAGTTTGTAAGGGAACGCTCAATTCCCTACGGCGAGAAGTTAGGGCACATGAAATAACCGTGTCATGCAAAGCTTCCGGCAGTGTATTGACAATAGTAGCTTGTTCTAAAACATCAACCGCACCAGATGCTAATGTATAACTTTCTTCCGGCAGACTAAATGATTGCTGTGGATTATATTGGGGTGGATTGGGAGTCATAGGAGTTGCAATTAATTGTGGTGCAACAAGATAAAGTCTTGTTAATCCCATAGTTTTCATAGCACGTGCAGCTGCACCAATATTAGCAGGGTGCGATGGACGACATAAAACAACACGAATGTGTTGAAGATATTTTGGTATTACAGGTGGTTTATTCACTTGGTTTATCTCGTATAATCAGTGTTATAATAAGTGTTCTGATAGATTTTAACTGTTTGCACCGCTGTGTGCTGTTTTTTTTGGAATATTTTATTTTATGAATCCTTGTTTGAATACTGCCATTCGTGCCGCACGTCGTGCTGCCAAAATAATGACTCGTGCCGCTAATCATTTGGAAACTATAAGCATAGACCAAAAACAAATGCGTGATTTTGTTTCAGATGTAGACCGTGAATCTGAACAAATTTTATTGGAAAACATCTTATCTTCATATCCTAATCATTTAGTGCGTAGTGAAGAAGGTGGTTATTTTAAAGCGGTAAAAAATGGTGATGACATCAGTATTCAAGCGATTGATACGCCTACAAAAACACCTGAATTTGAATGGATTATTGACCCGTTAGATGGTACAACCAATTTTTTACATGGACACCCACAATACGCCATTTCCATGGCACTCTTGCACAAAGGCGTGTTAAGTGAAGCCATAGTTTTCGCCCCTGAACGCAACGATTTATTCGTGGCAAGCCGTGGCAATGGTGCAACTGTAAACGATAAACGCATTCGTGTTTCTAAAAGATTAAATTTAAATGAATTTTTAATTGGCACAGGTTTTCCGGTAGTCAATCAATCAATGGTTGATGAATATTTTGCCATTCTAAAAAACGTGATTGCCGATACTGCTGGTGCACGTCGTGAAGGCTCGGCTGCTTTGGATTTATGTAATGTAGCTTGTGGGCGTTTTGATGGCTTTTTTGAATACAACCTAAAAGCATGGGACATCGCTGCAGGTGCGTTAATCGTCAAAGAAGCAGGCGGCTTGGTTACCGACTTTGACGGCGAAAGCGAATGGCTTACCACAGGAAATATCGTGGCAGGCAACGAAAAAGCATTGGCTTACCTTTTGCGTATCATTAGTCAATATCGTTAAACTTTTCCGGCAGACTTCATAAAATCTGTTTCAATTAACAAATAAAGGAGTAATTATCATGACTTTATGGATTGTTTTAGGTGTAATTATTGCTATTGCTTTGGTTTTATCCATTGCTATTTTATTTCGTGTAGTTGTACCAACCAATGAAGTTCATATTGTACAAAGTGCGAAGAAAACTATGTCTTATGGCAAGGATACCGGTAATGGCAATACTTATTACAAATTTCCATCTTGGATGCCTTTAATTGGGGTAACTACAATTGCCCTACCCGTTTCTGTTTTTGCTATCAAAATCGATTCGTATGAAGCATATGATTTAGGTCGTCTGCCATTTGTGCTTGATTTAACCGCTTTCTTCCGTGTTAGCGATTCTAATCTTGCCGCTCAACGTGTGGAAAATTTTACCGACTTAAAATTGCAATTAAGCAATATTATTCAAGGTTCAGTACGTGCGATTTTGTCTTCACGCAAATTGGAAGATATTTTGCAAATTCGTTCAGAATTGGGCGATGATTTTACCAGTGCTGTTGGTAATCAATTGAAAAACTGGGGTATCGAACCAGTTAAAAATATTGAATTAATGGATATTCGCGATTCTGGTGAAAGTCAAGTTATTAAAAATATCATGGCGAAAAAGATTTCTTTAATCGAAAAAGAAAGTCGTATCGAAGTTGCTAATAACAAAAAAGATGCAGACATTGCCGAAATTGAAGCTCAACAATTAACCGAAGTGCGTTCCCAAGAAGCCAAAAAAATGATTGGCTTAAAAACTGTGGAAAATGAACGAGAAGTGGCAATTAGCCAAGAGCAAGCCAACCAATTAGTCAAAGACCAACAAAAAATTACCCAAGAAAAACAAATGGAAGTAGAACGGGTAAAACAAGTAAAACAAGCAGAAATTACCAAAGAAACAGAAATCGTCAAAGCCGAACAAGAGCAGAAAAAAATCGAAATTGATGCTTTGGCACGCAAAAACGCTCAAATTCGCCAAGCCGAAGCTAACAAAGAAAATCAAATCTTGGTGGCACAGGGTGATAAAGAAAAACAATTCTTGGCAGCTGCCGCTTTGTTGGAAATGAAAGACAAAGAAGCACAAGGTATTGCTAAAATCGGTTCTGCCGAAGCAGAAGCTTTGCGTCTCAAAGAATTAGCACCAATTAACGCTCAAATTGAATTGGCAAAAGAAATCGGTGAAAATCAAGGTTATCAAACTTACTTGATTTCTATTCGCCAAATCGAAGCTAATCAAGCAATTGGCATTGAACAAGCCAAAGCATTAACTGCTGCTGACTTGAAGATTATTGCCAACGGTGGCGATGTTTCTTCCGGTGTACACAAAATTGGCGACCTTCTCTCATCATCAGGTGGCATGAGCGTTGGGGCAATGTTAGAAGGATTAGCCAATAGCGAAGTTGGTAAAAAAGTAGTGGATAAATTCACCGCTACCAAAAAGGAATAACTATTTGTAATTTAATATGAATTAAGTCTGCCGGAAAACATAAAAACATTTTCCGGCAGACTATTTAAAACTAATAATAGTATTTCCTACAAAATGTGTAAGAAATTGAAACTGATTAAGCAAAAGGATTAAAGCAAATGGCTTGGGAAACTGTTATCGGATTAGAAATTCATGTGCAGTTAAACACAAACTCGAAAATTTTTTCTGGGGCTTCTACGGCGTTTGGGGCTGATGCGAATACGCATACTTGCGTGGTGGATTT
>JAFZMY010000026.1 GCA_017553165.1 Neisseriaceae bacterium | reverse complement strand
TGTATTTTTTGTCCTGCGGAATCGCACCCAAAGACGCAAACTGAAAAATGGTGTTGTTCTCACCAATTTCAGTATGCCCTTCAATCACGGCATGCTCCTTAATAACCGTGCCTTTGCCAATTTTGACATGCTCGCCAATAACCGTGTAAGCACCGATGCTGACATTGTCGTCTAATTCAGCATTCGGGTGAATAATCGCTGTGGGGTGAATTTGGGTCATTTTGATTCTTTCGTGCCTGTTTGTATGAATTTTATCTTATTTAGTATGTTGTGGAATAGTGTTTTATAAGGTTTAAGAAATTCATGCAAAAATAACATCTGTGGCATATTTTTAAACGTGTTGCTCTAAACGATAGTCTTTCTAATTGTTATGTCTTTGATTTTAAATTATTATTAAAACTTTGAACTTATCTCATATCTATTAATTTTTGCAGAAGTTTCTATAAGATTTTTTCCGGCAGACTATTTTTCACTATTCATTTTGCCTAACATTTCATCAACACAAGCTTGAATATTATCTGCTTTTTTAATATCACAAACATGTGCGAGATAGCTACGTGCTTTTTCTGGATTTGGTTCAACGCCACGACCTTCCAAATACAAAAATGCCAAAGCAATATTGGCATGAATATGGTTTTGTTCGGCGGCTTTTTCGTACCATTGTCGTGCCAATTCGTAATCATTAGTAATGGTATCGCTATCGCTATACATTGTACCTAAATTATATTGAGCATCGGCATCATTGAAATTTGCGGCTTGTTCATAAAGTTGCTTGGCACGCATTTCGTTTTTTTCAACGCCGCGACCTTCTTCATACATTAAGCCTAAACCAGTATAAGCAAACGGCATATTTTGTTTAGCAGCTATTTCAAGCCATTTTTTGGCATCATCATTATTATTTTGTTTATACATTTGATTTACCAAATAAACGCAAGATTGACTATCACCATTTTGGCAAGAAATTTCTGCAATACTATCAGATAATTCATCTGCACTTATTGGCAATATTGCCAAGCTAATTAATGTTAAAAAAGTGTTTTTAATTAATCTCATAATTATATATAGTGTTAAATAGTTATTAAATATTTATACGTCTGCCGGAAAATTTATATTCCAGCATTTTGTACGATAAAACAAGACATTTGTCCATAATCGCTTTGATCTAATTGGCAAATTTTTTGATGGTAATATAACATTTTTTTTATATCCTTATCGGCATAATGTAAAGATAGCTTGTCGCAACTTTCAATAAAACCATTATTGCAATTTTTATCTAAAATTTCTATTCCATCATGTTCTTGGTTATTTAATAAATAATCTCCACCAATTAGATGACATGCAACTTGATCACCACGTGCACATTCATTTTGTAACATATTTATATCTCCATTATAATCTTTATTCAACAGCTTGATTACATTACCATTATCATCTTCATAAGTTGATTGGAAACTATGTGTAGGCACATAATTTCTTTCTTCTGCAAAAGCTACTGATGATATAAACATTAAGATAAATAAAAAATTTTTCCGGCAGACTATTTTCATAATTATTCCATACTAATTCCAGATACTTCACGTGCCATTTTTGCAGCGGCATTATCGGTCATACCACCAACAAAATCGAGAATTTTCATATAAGCAGTATAAGTAGAGTCATTTTGATGAATTGGATTATCACTCATTAATGATAAGGCTAATTTCTGGTAATGATTGCAATTGCCAGTAGTAGTATACGCACAGGCTGCCGGAACTAATAACGACAAAATAGATGCAATACAAGGAAAAGAAGCGATTTCAGTAATTACCTTGCTTTTATGTAAAAAAACTTGATGGGCAGCTAATTCTTTGGCGTTGTGTAAAGTTTCTCGCACATTTTTTTCGGTTAAATCGATTAAATCTTTTCCTTTAAATTCGCCTGATAGTAATTCGGCATGATGACTCATAAAAGTTGTAGCCACATTTTCAATAGCACGACCAATGGCTAATCCACGCAACATGGCACAGCGTTGTCTGGTTGAAGGCGCGACCCAAGTATCGCTTACAGCTACCATAGGCGATAACACACGTTCAACCTCCAAAGCATCTAACATGCCAATTTCAACAGCATCTTCTAAATCCAATAGGGCATAGCAAATATCATCAGCAGCTTCCATTAAATACGATAAAGGATGACGCACCCAACAATTTTCACTAATTTCCGGCAGACCCAAAGCTTCTGCAACATTACGAATAAATGGCAATTCAGTACGATAAATATTGAATTTACCGCGTTCGCGAGCGACCAGATGAGAGCTTGTCCACGGATATTTTAATAAAGAACCAATTGATGCAGCGGTCAAACGCATACCACCGCGTTCTTGGTACATTTCCAAAGTTGCCACAATTCGTAGACTATGTGCATTGCCTTCATAAGTTTGAATATCATTTTTTTCATCTTGATTAAGATATTGTAAATAAACTTGATTTTGAGGCTGCCGGAACCAATCACGCAGTGCATCTTCGCCAGTATGTCCAAACGGTGGATTGCCCATATCATGAGCTAAACAGGCTACTTGTACAATCGAACCAATATCAGACGGAGTATATTGTTCCGGCAGATAGCCCAAAGATTGCAACATTAAACCAACACGATTACCAATACTGCGTCCAACGCTGGCAACTTCTACGCTGTGAGTTAAGCGATTATGAGTCATATCGTGTTTAGCAAAAGGGTGAACTTGGGTTTTACGTCCCAAACGTCTGAAACTACCGCTAAACACCACACGGTCATGGTCTATATGAAAATCAGTGCGTAAGGCATCAAGCCCTTCTATGGTAGATGGGGTGGTGGTTGGAACAATTTCGCCACTTTGAGAAATTTTAAATCGTTGACTGCTTAATAATTGCGACCATTGCATAATATAATTTTCTTTCAATATTTTTTAATACTCTTGCAAAACGTGTCATTCTTCAAGTTTTACTTATCAAAATTAATAATATCAACCTATTGTTTTTCAAAATATTATTCGTTTAACATAGAATGACAAATGATTCAAAATAAAGTTTTGCATAGGGAATATTATAACAATGTTGTTTATGAATTAAAGTGCCAACTTAATATTAAGTCTGCCGGAATGATAAATTTTTTAGCATTTATCTTGACACATAAATAGCAACAATATATAAAGTCAATTGCATGACTTAATTGATGGTGCTCCACTGTAAGTATCTTGCACTTGAAATTAGTTGTGTTTATTTTTTTGTTTTTTGTTTAGGAAATTTTATGGCAACTGGTGTTGTAAAGTGGTTCAATGACGGCAAGGGTTTCGGTTTTATTACTCCTGATGAAGGTAAAGGCGATTTGTTTGCACATTATTCCGCTATAAATATGGAAGGCTTTAAGACTTTGAAAGAAGGTCAAAAAGTTTCTTTTGACGTTACGACAGGTCCAAAAGGCTTGCAAGCATCGAATATCCAAAAGATGTAATTTGTGGTTTGAGATGAAAACGTGAGTGTTGCATTTGCACACTCACGTTTTTGTTTTTATCGTATTGAGAGTAATGCAAAACTTGTCATTTTGGAGACTTCTGCAAAACCCACTTTTTTACCATTCGTCATTTTGAGCGAAATGACGAATTAATAGAAAAATCGAGTTTCGCAGGAGTCTCGAATAGTGAAAAATTAGGCTTTGCATAAGTTTCAGATAAAGAGTACAACATAAAGAATGAAAATAAATCGTGGTTTGAGATGAAAACGTGAGTGTTGCATTGCACTCACGTTTTTGTTTCTACTGGATTAGACTTTTTTCTGTGAAGAAATTGCCACAACCATACTACATAACCAGATAAAGAATACAACATAAAGAATGAAAATAAAATTAGCGATGGTTGCCATGATAGAAGTAGTAATAACAATACAATGATTATCATAGCAAAGAATGGCACAGTGCGTCCCATACCGATTTCTTTGAAACTCCAAAATTTAATTTGCACCACCATAGATAAACCTGCGAAGAGAGTGATGAATAGGGCAATTAAATCTATATGCGGAAGTCTTTCATAACCGTGATGTACCCAGACTAAACCTGCAATTAATGCAGCAGCTGTTGGACTGGGAATGCCGATAAACCAACGTTTATCCATTTTCCCAATTAGGGTATTGAATAATGCTAAACGCAATGCCGCACAAGCACAATATATAAATGCTACTGAATAGCCAATGCGTCCAAATGATTTTAATTGCCACACATAGACAACCAGCGATGGGGCAACTCCAAAGCTAACCATATCAGACAGGCTGTCTAATTGTTCTCCAAAAGAACTTTGGGTTTTGGTCATGCGTGCAACGCGTCCATCAATACCATCGCATATCATGGATACAAATATCCATACGGCAGCATGTTCGTATCTTCCAGACATGGCTTGGGTAATGGCAAAAAATGCAGATAATAGTGCTGCAAGTGTGATGGCATTGGGTAATAGATAGATGCTGTTGCGACGTAAATTATTACGTGATGAAATTTCATCGCTTTCAGCATCTTCTATTTCTGTTATATCGCCCATTGGTGTGGCAAATCCTTTTTTCTAATTTAATTGATAGTTATTTATCCAATTCTTGGATTTTTGCTAATGCTTCTTTGGCTTTTTTGGTAATAAAGTTGGCTTTCTTGGATATTTTCTTGGAGAAAACATCGGTCTTTTTGCCCAACACAATCACAGTTTTTAGTGAATATTGTTTAATTTCTTTAAGTTGAGGTGCATTTTTGTTAAGGCGAACATCATCATCGTCCATAAATTGCGATGCGTCCATGTATTCGCTTTCCTGTTGTTCTTCTTTCATTTCCGACAATAGTTTGTTGTATTGTTCGGAATTGATATTAGCTTGTTGTTCTTCCGTGATTTCTGAAATAGAAACTGCGTCCTGCATTTTCTTGATTTCTAATTCATACAGGTATCTTTTGTGAGCTTCAACTTTTTTATCGTATTCTTGGCGTTTTTCGCTATCTAACAAGGTGTTTTTGATTTCTTGTAGTTTTTCTAATGACAATAATCCTTGTTCAGCTTTTAGACGCATTTTTTTGATAATTTCGTCTTGGCTTGCATCATTTGCTACTCCAAGCTCTTCGTACATATTGGTGAAGTTTTTCATTTCTTCTTCTGAATATTCACCAACATCATTTTGACCACCGAATAGGGAAGAACCAAAACGTTGTCCTTTTTCATGAGCTTCTTCTTGTTTCGTTTCTGTTTTTTCAACATCAAGCAAAGCTTCATGAGCTGGTTCTATATGTTCTTGATGAGTGTTTTCCGGCAGTGTTCCTTTGCCTTTCATCCAATTTTCATAAGTATCAGATACTTCTTTAAGAATTGATTGAGTAGCTTTTTCTACTACCTGCATAAAGGATTTTTCTGATTTTTCTTGTTTTACAACTTCATTTGTTGCTTGAAGATTATCTTTTCCGGCAGACTTATCTTGTGCCACAGCTTGTGTTGCTGGTTTTTCTGCAGGTTTCTCTGCATGTTTTTCAACAGTTTTTTGGGCTACTGGTTTTTCATCTTTTCCGGCAGACTTATCTTGTGCTACTGCTTGTGTTACTGGTTTTTCAGCTGGTTTCTCTGCATGTTTTTCAACAGTTTTTTGGGCTACTGATTTTTCATCTTTTCCGGCAGACTTATCTTGTGCCACAGCTTGTGTTGCTGGTTTTTCAGCTGGTTTAGCAACGGATTTTTCAGTTTTTATGGCAGATTCATTAGCAACAACAGTAGGAGTATCTGTTGCTTCTGTTGTTTTAGTAGTTTTATTATGTTTGGTAACAGGACGACCGCGTAAGCGTGCTAATTTTTCTAATGACACACTTCCTTTTTTGGGAGCAGTATCTTGCGATTCGGTTTTATTTTCATCGTCTTTTTGTTGATTTCTGTCATGAGAACGTTTTTCTTGTTCTTTAATCCACAAATCGTACATATGACGACGTTTGCTGTCTAAAAGTGTATTTTTTATTTTTTTAATTTTTTGTAAGGAAAAATTCCCACTTTGTGCGGCTCTCGTCAACGCTTGTTGAATTTGACTTTCTGTGGCATCTATTGAAATGCCCAATTCAGAATACATATTTGAATTTGCCATGGTTTTTGTCCTTGTTTACGTTATAAAAAATTAGACTAAAAAAATTTCATGCAAAACCCAAATCATAATTTGAATTGATTTATGCAAGATAAATGTTCTGTAATGATACTACTATTTGCAAATAAATGATACTAATTAACGCTTAAATGGTATGATTTTTGCCTAAACGGTGTTTGGGAGACTGTAATAATTAAATATAGACGAATTTCGCATAAGTTTTCTGCTAATATTTATTCAATTTTTGTGCAGTTTCCTCAATGGTTTCATAAAGTAATTTTAAACTTTCTCTGTCATTTGCTGAAATTCTAAGTGCTTTTATATTGGATAAATTATCTTTTTGAATTTCTGCGATTTTGTTATCGGTGCAATCTATTTTGTTGTACACCAAGATTTGTGGGATTTCGCCTGCACCAATTTCCGTTAAAACTTGATTAACGTTTTCTGTATGTTCTTGGGCGTGAGTATCGGAAGCATCGATTACATGTAGCAGAATATCCGCATTTTTTACCTCTTCTAATGTTGCAGAAAATGCAACAATTAATTTATGTGGTAAATCGCGAACAAACCCAACAGTATCCATTAAAATAATTGAAAGATTTTCGTTTAACCATAATTTTCGTGCAGTGGTGTCTAATGTGGCAAATAATTGGTCTTTTGCAATTACATTTGATTTGGTTAATGCGTTGAAAATAGTTGATTTTCCGACATTTGTATAACCTACTAATGTAAATGTTGGTAATTTGCTACGATTTTTGCGTTGTATGGTTCTGATTTTTTTTACTTCTTGTAATCGTTTTTTAATACGGACTATTTTTTGTGCAATTAAACGTCTATCTGTTTCTAACTGTGTTTCACCAGGACCTTTTAATCCAATGCCACCTCTTTGACTTTTTAAATGTCCATAAGTCCTAATTAATCTTGATGATAGATGTTCTAATTGTGCTAATTCGACTTGTAATTTTCCTTCGCTACTTTGAGCACGCATGGCAAAGATTGATAGGATTAAACCAATACGGTCTAATACTCGACATTGTAAGGATTGTTCTATATTGCGTTCTTGGCTTGGAGTTAAGGCGTGATTGAAAATAACTAATTGAATATTATTGTCATCAACTATTTGTTTATATTCTTCAATTTTGCCAGTGCCAACAAATAGTGCATTATGTGGTTTTTCACGTTTACAGGTGGCAGTTGTGATTAAATCGCCACCTGCGGCATAGACTAATTCTTGTGCTTCTGCTAACACTGCCGGAAAGTCTTTTGTATCTGGAAATTCAACTGCAATTAACAATACTCGTTCAGAAGCGTTTTTACTGTTGTCAATTTGAAAACGTGTATTCATAAGCTTTTCCGGCAGACTTATCAACTAATTTGAGTCATTATGATTGTCTTGTGAATCTGTTGGATTATTATGAATTTCATCTTTTCCGGCAGACTCTAATCTTGGTTGAGTTGCACTTGTTGGTAGTTTGGCTAATACCGTTGATGTTGCATACACTTTATCGCCAATACTAACCATAGCTTGTGCATCTGGTGGTAAATAAACATCTACGCGTGAACCAAAACGGATTAAGCCATAACGTTCTCCACGAATTAAATGTTGATTTTCACGTGCATAGCAAACAATGCGTCTGGCTACTAATCCTGCGATTTGTACAAAAGTAATTGCAATACCATTATCGGTTTTTAATAAAACTGCATTGCGTTCGTTTTGAGTACTGGCTTTATCCACAGCGGCGTTTAAGAAACTACCTGAAAAGTAATCTACTTTCTCAACAGTACCAGTTACTGGAACACGATTGGAATGTACATTAAATACGTTCATAAAAATACTGATTTTCAGTGCATCAATATTGCGAAATGGGTCTGTTGTTCTGCCTACCACAATAATTCTTCCATCAGCAGGAGATAAAATCGTGTTTTCATCATCAGAACCTGTATCACGTGGTGGGTCGCGAAAAAATTGAATTGAAAAAATAGTTATCACCCAACCAATTAATGATAACCAAGGACAGCATAAAGTTAAAATACAGCTGATTAGTGCAAAAATAGCAATAAAAATCCAACCTTCACGAGCAATAATAGGGTGGGGATAATTGGGGCGAGACATTGTGAAATTTCTTTCTGTTAAATTTAAAATTGGCTAATTGTAACCGATTACATAAAAATAACTTTGAAAAATTGAAGTTTTTTATATTTACGAGAAGCTTTTTGTAAAATTCATATTAAAAAACAAAAATTAAAGCTATCGTAGGGTAGGGTATAGCTACTATATCAGTCTGTTTGTAGCGTTAATCTTATTTGTCATGTCTATTGGTCGTGGTGACGCTAATTTAAATAAACGTTACTCTTTATAGATAGTCTGAAACCTTTGCAAAATTAGCATCTGTGGCACATTTCGTACGTTTGCGTTACTTTTCAACGACAAGCCTTTCTAATTGTTATGTCTTCGTTTGCTGTGCTACTACAAATTTGGAATTTGCTCACATCTACTATGTTTTGCAAAGGTTTCAGTCTGCCGGAAAATATTTGTAAAAGCTTTCCGGCAGACTTTCTTAAACAATAATTACTTTTGATGTAGCGATAAAACGTGTTTAACTTCTTCTTTTGCTCCCAAAATTACCGCAACTCTTTGATGTAATCCTGTGGGTTCAATATCCAAGATATTTTGGATAGCATTGATTGATGAACCGCCAGCTTGTTCAATTAGCATAGACATAGGATTAGCTTCGTACATTAAGCGTAATTTACCTGGTTTATTAGGGTCTCGCTTATCGAATGGATACATAAATATGCCGCCGCGTGTGAGTATACGGTGTACTTCGGCGACCATGCTGGCAACCCATCGCATGTTGTAGTTTTTGCCACGCACGCCGTCCTTGCCTGCTAATAATTCGGCAATATAAGTTTGCATAGGACTTTCCCAGTGGCGTTGGTTGGACATATTAATTGCAAATTCTGCTGTGCTTTCCGGCAGACTAAAATTTTGTTTGGTAAGAATAAATTGATTATTATCATTCAAGGTAAAACCAAATACGCCATCACCTAAACTCAAAACTAATTGAGTTTGCACGCCATACAAAACATAACCTGCCGCAACTTGTTCTCTGCCTTTTTGCAAAAAATCTTGCAAACAAAGTTTCGTGGAACTATTTTTTTTCAATACAGAAAAAATAGTGCCCACTGAAATATTTACATCGATATTCGATGAACCGTCCAAAGGGTCAAATAACACCAAATATTCACCATTTTCATTAGCCTCAACAAAAGAATCCTCTTCTTCTGACGCTAAACCAGCTACCGCAGGAGTTTTTTGTAAGGCATCAATTAAAATTTGATTAGCAATCACATCTAATTTTTTCTGATTCTCACCTTGAATATTGCCACTACCAGCTTCACCCAAAACTCCTGCCAAAGCTCCTAAACGTACTTTGGCAGAAATATCTATGCAGGCATTAACGATTGCATTCAATGTGCTTTGTAAGTTGTCAGATAAGTTATGTTTTTGAAAATATTGATTAAAAAAATTGTAAGATGTAGTTTGAAACATAATTTTGCTCCATCGATCAATGAATAAAAAATTTATTAAAATTAAATCAATTGGCTTAATTTTTATATTTTAACCATTTCAAGCTTTAATTTTAACTAAAAAATAGGGTAGAATAGATCGTTTTATGGAACAAATATCGAATCACTCAACGTTAGGGTATTAAATAAATGAGCAAACAAGAAGTTGATAACAGCCGCCGCCGTTTTTTGACGCTGGCGTCTTCTGCTGCTGGCGGTGCGTTGGTTGCCGCTGCGGCTATTCCTTTCGTTGCCAGTTGGAAACCGTCTGAACGCGCCAAAGCCG
>JAFZMY010000025.1 GCA_017553165.1 Neisseriaceae bacterium | reverse complement strand
TTTAAGCAAATAGTATTGCAAGGCTTCAAAGGTTTGGTGTGTTAAGTTGAGAGCAGAGCCGTCCGAATAGCGTTTGCCGTTTTTGGCTAAATAATAGGCATAGTTAATCACGCCGATACCTAATGCACGCCGTTTCATTGTAGCGATTTGGGCGGCTTTAATCGGATAATCTTGATAATCTAACAATGCGTCTAATGCACGCACGGCTAAATCGGTTAGATTTTCTAATTCGTCTAAATTGTCTAACGCACCCAAGTTAATGGCAGAGAGCGTGCATAACGCAATTTCGCCTTGTTCATCGTTAATGTCGTTCAACGGTTTTGTGGGCAAGGCAATTTCCAAGCACAAATTCGACTGACGAACAGGGGCAATTTCAGGCACAAAGGGGCTGTGCGTATTGCAATGATCGACATTTTGAATATAAATTCGCCCTGTGCTGGCTCGCTCTTGCATCATTAAAGAGAACAAATCAACCGCTGGAATACTGCGTTTGCGGATATTTGGATTATTTTCATACGCTTCATAAAGTTGTGCAAATTTTTCTTGGTCAGCGAAAAATGCTTCGTATAAATCAGGTACATCGGCAGGAGAGAACAGCGTAATATTTTGGCTTTTAATCAAGCGTTGATAAAGCGTTTTATTGATTTGCACGCCATAATCCAAGTGGCGAACACGATTTTCTTCCACGCCACGATTATTTCGCAGCACCAAAAGCGATTCCACTTCCAAGTGCCACAAGGGGTAGAACAGCGTTGCCGCACCGCCCCGCACGCCGCCTTGCGAACAGGATTTCACGGCTGCCTGAAACATTTTGAAAAACGGAATACAGCCCGTGTGCTGTGCTTCACCGCCACGAATGGGGCTGCCTAACGCACGAATCCGCCCTGCGTTAATGCCGATACCTGCTCGTTGCGACACATATTTCACAATCGAAGAAGTGGTGGCGTTAATTGAATCCAAACTGTCATCGCACTCAATTAGCACGCAAGAACTAAACTGGCGGCTGGGCGTGCGAACGCCAGACATAATCGGCGTAGGCAGAGAGATTTTGAACAAACTTACCGCATCGTAAAAACGTTTGATAAAACCTAAACGAATTTCTTTAGGGTACGATGCAAATAAACACATGGACACGAGTATAAACAAAAACTGTGGGCTTTCAAATATTTGTTTAGTAACACGGTCTTGTACTAAATATTTACCTATTAATTGTTGTACTGCGGCGTATGAGAAATCAAGGTCTCGGTCATGTACTATATAGTTATTTAATTCTTCTATTTCATCATCAGAATAGTTTTCGATTATTCTTTTATCGTATTTATTCAATGCCACCATTTTGTGAATATGGTCTTTCAAATGTGGTGGCTCAAAATCGCCAAAAGCGAGTTTACGTAAATGGAAAATACTCAATCGTGCTGCAAGATATTGATAATCAGGGTTTTCTTCTGAAATTAGGTCTGCTGCTGCTTTAATAATAGTTTCGTGAATTGTAGTTGTTGGGATATTATTAAAAAATTGGATATGAGAACCAAGTTCCACCTGCGAGACTGAAACATTGTCCAATCCTTTTGCAGCCCATGAAACTACTTTATGAATTTTATCTAAATCAATAGCTTCCAAACGACCATCACGTTTGGTTACCATAAAAACACCATTCATGGCTCCCCCATTCAATCTACAAAAACAAAAAAAACACAAACAATGTGTTGTGTAATGTTTCTCATTATATCTAAAATAAAAAATGATTGCAGTTTTATTTTTATGATTTTAATCAATACATTATGCGTAAATACATGATTATAAAACCAAGCTTTAAACACTGCCGGAAAGCTTTGACTCACTCCACGGTGCAGCACGGATTAGGAGCAACATTCCAGGTATTGCCAACAAAAAACACAACCAAAAAAATGTTGTATACCCACAAGCATTAATCAAATAACCAGTAGAAGCATTGACTACTGTTCTTGGAATAGCAGAAAGAGCTGTGAGCAATGCTAATTGCGTTACTGTGTAAGCAGGATTGGTTTCACGTGCTATAAATGCAACAAATGCCGCTGTTCCCAAACCAATACCAATTGCCTCCCCTGCTACAACAACGCCTAACATTAATCGGTGAATCAAATTAACCTTATGTATCTGGAAAAATAATTCAAGCGAAGCAGTATCGTTTTGCCACATAGCTTGTTGGCAGAAAATGCGAGAATCAAAAGCAAAAGGTCCTTGACTTGCCAAGCACACAAATCCCAAAATCGTTACCATTTGCACAACGCCAAATAACCATAACGCTTTGTTAATACCTAATTTTAACATCCAGATTCCGCCGATAATACCGGCAATAATCATTGACCATAATCCGGCATTTTTAGCGATAATTGCCAAATCATTGGCAGAAAAACCCATATCCAAGTAAAACGGCGAAGCCAAAGCAGTTGCCATACTATCGCCCAATTTATAGAAGAAAATAAATGCCAACACAAACAAACCATGCGCTACACCTTTACGCGAAAAAAATTCGATAAAAGGTAAAACCACTGTATCACGCAAAGTTTTAGGTGTAGCAACGTTAAGACGTGGTTCTTTCACCATCAAAGTCATCAATATGCCAGGCAACATAAAAGCAGCAGTTACGCCAAATGCCATCTGCCAAGAAGTGTAAGTCGATAAAATTAAAGCCAAAGAACCTGGAATTAAAGAAGCAATACGATAAGCATTTACATGAATAGCATTGCCCAAACCCAATTCATAATCTTCCAATATTTCACGGCGAAAAGCATCAATAACAATGTCTTGGGTAGCAGAAAAAAAGGTTAAACATAAGCTTACAGCCACCACAATACGCAACTCACTACGCGGTTCAATTAAGGCGTAAGCAAACATGGAAATTGCCAAAACAATTTGCGTTATTAAAAGCCAACCTCGTCTTCGTCCTAAAAATGGCAGAGAAAAACCGTCTAAAAACGGTGCCCATAAAAATTTTAAGGTGTATGGAAGTTGAATTAGCGACATCAAACCAATAACTTTTAAATCAATCTGATGCGTACTCAACCACACCGGCACTAAATTAAAAATAAAATACAATGGCAAACCGGATGAAAAACCGGTAAAGACGCAAATTAACATCTTTCGCCATAGTTTAGGACTTTTCAGAATTTCAATGATTTTCATAACTTGAATTTGAGTTTACAGTCAATTCAGACCAAAAATAGACAAGGCGGTGAGCCTTCGACAGTATAAATAATACGGCAAGTCGTGCCAACGATATATAGTTTTGGTATGAATTGACTATAAAATTTCTTTCCGGCAGACTATTTAATATATTAGGTTCATATCAAAACCTGCCAGCGTTGGTTCGCATTGCTGTATTATTTTTCTTTCCGGCAGACTATTTAATATATAAAAAACAGTCTGCCGGAAAAAATTATTTTATAAATAAATCAAATAATTTGAGTTTGATGTTCCATATTTTGACGAGCACGAATTGTACCGATGATGCGTACATTTTCTCCCGCTTCTTCTAAATTACGTATAGCATTTTGAGCATCGGCAGCAGAAACAATCACCACCATACCAATGCCACAGTTGAATGTACGGTACATTTCAGCCGTTTCAACCTGACCTTCCTGTTGCAACCACTGAAATAATTTTGGCAATTGCCAAGATTTTGAATCCAACTGTGCCACCACGTTTTCCGGCAGTGTTCTTGGAATATTTTCAGTTAAACCACCGCCGGTAATATGTGCCATACCTTTGATTTTTAACTTTTTCATTAACGATAAAATCGGTTTTACATAAAGACGAGTTGGAGCAATAATCGCTTCACGCAAAGTTTTGCCATTATCAAATTCTTCGTCCAAAGCAGGATTAGAACGTTCGATAATTTTCCGCACCAAAGAATAGCCATTAGAATGAATCCCATTGGAAGCCAAACCCAATACTACATCGCCTACCACAATATCTTTGCCACTGATTAATTCATCTTTTTCAGCAACACCAACAGCAAAACCAGCTAAATCATATTCTCCAACCGGATACATCGATGGCATTTCAGCAGTTTCACCACCAATCAAAGCACAACCTGATTGTTCACAACCTTTGGCAATTCCTTGAATCACATTAGCAGCACGTTCAACATCTAATTTGCCACAAGCAAAATAATCAAGGAAAAACAACGGTTCAGCACCTTGCACCAAAATATCATTGACACTCATTGCTACCAAATCAATACCAACCGTATCATGAATATCCCATTCAAACGCCAATTTTAGTTTAGTACCAACACCATCAGTACCTGACACTAAAACAGGATTTTTATACTTTTTAGAAATCTCTACAATCGCACCAAAACCGCCTAATCCACCCAAAACTTCTGGACGCATAGTACGTTTAGCAAATGGTTTAATTTTTTCCACTAATGAATCGCCAGCATCAATATCCACACCGGCATCGCGATAACTCAATGATTGGGTCATAACCGAAATCCAAGACAAAATAAAAGGTACTATTGTACCTGATTTAAGCCAAATTTAAGCAGACTATCAGAATAAACCCTGCCTTTAAAATAAGTGTACCCATTACCAAACGGTAATGGGTAATCCTGCGGATTATCTCAAATCCTTGTTATAGGAAACGCAATGAACGCTATATACACTTTTAAGGGGTATATAACCCACCCAATTTTTTTGGGGTGGCTATAACAAATAGCAAGCCAAATCATACCCTGCTACGGCAAGATTAAATTTTTGTTTCAGTAAGGGTTTTGCAGGAGTTTCTATAATTAAGTCTGCCGGAAAGGTTTAAAAACACTTTTCCGGCAGACTGAAATCAATTTACTTCAACTTCCTAATCCCCACTGCGTGTCGAATTTCTTGTAATCGCTCATGAGCAATTTTGCGGGCTTTTTCTGCTCCGAACTGCAAAATTTCTTCGATTTGGGCAGGATTTGCGGTGAGTTCCATATATTTTTCACGCATAGGCGACAAGATGCCGTTGATTTTTTGGAAAACAATCTTCTTCGCTTCGCCCCACGCAATGCCGTCTGCGTAGGCGTTTGCCATTTCTTTGATTTCATCAGGCGAAGCAAAGGCTTTGTAAATTTCAAACAGCGTGCTCTCTTCGGTATCTTTGGGTTCACCTGGTTCTTTTAAATTGGTGATGATTTTGTTAATGGATTTTTGTAGTTTCTTTTCAGGCTCAAACAGCGGAATGGTGTTGCCGTAACTTTTGCTCATTTTTCTGCCGTCCAAGCCTAACAACACTTCGCCATTGCCCACAACCGCTTGCGGCATAACAAACAATTCTTTATAGCGAAAATTAAAGCGTCCTGCAATATCACACGCCATTTCAAGGTGCTGCACTTGGTCTTTGCCCACAGGAACTTCGTTGGCATTAAACATTAAAATATCCGCCGCCATTAAAATCGGATAGCAATACAAACCCATTTCAACCGCGTGGTCAGGGTCTTCGTTTTTGTCGATATTTTCAGCCACTGCCGCCTTATAAGCATGGGCTCGATTCATCAAACCTTTGGCACAGGTGCAAGTTAAAATCCAGTTTAATTCCTGAATTTCTGGAATATCCGATTGACGATAAAAATAAGTTTTTTCATAATCCAAACCGCAGGCTAACCAAGTCGCAGCCACCGCCAAAGTGGAAGCGTGAATTTGCTCTGGGTCTTTGCACTTAATCAAACCGTGATAGTCGGCAAGAAAGAAAAATGATTGCACATTGTCTGCATTAGATGCGGCAATCGCAGGACGAATCGCCCCCACAAAATTACCTAAATGCGGCGTACCCGTTGTGGTTACACCTGTTAAAACGCGTTTTTTCATTATGGGTGATACCTTGAAAATAATTAAACCGCTAATTGTATAACAAACTTAATAAAGTCTGCCGGAAAGCTGATTTTATTGTTTTCCGGCAGACTGAAACTACGATGCCAATATATCTAATTTATAATTAGCCGATGAATCTTGTGCTAAAAGACAGGTTAATTGTGGTAATGCTACTTGCAATTCATTATGCAAAACGTATGGCGGATTTATCACTACCATACCGCTGCCCATCATACCAAAGCCATCTTGCGATGGTGATTTTACGGTTAAGACGGCGTGCAAATAGCGAGATGTTATATTACAAAGTTTTTCCGGCAGACTTTTACTTTCTATTTTATTTAACTGTGGATACCAAATTAAATAACAACCAGTAGCAAAACGTTTGATGGCGTTTTGAAGAGTTTTTTGGACTAAATGATAGTCATCATTGGTTTCGTATGGTGGGTCAATTAGCACTACCGCACGTTTGCAAGGTGGCGGAATGGTGGCAATTAACCCATGAAAACCATCGGTATTTTTAATAATTGTATTTTTATTGTCTCCAATTGCTTGTTGTAGCAGTGGGAAATCACTTGAATGTAGTTCAAACAATCGATGTTTAGTACCACTGCACGCGGTGTGAAGTGCGATATATGGAGAACCTGCATAATGATTATCATCTGGCAAAATACAATTTAGCTGCTGTAAAAACGCTGCTAATGGTTCGCATAAATTTTTTCCAGCAGACTTTATGCGTTGGATTCCATCTTGATATTCGCTTGTTTTTTGTGATTTTTCATCAAGTAGTGAATATAAACCAGCACCAGCATGAGTATCGATATACCAGTACGGTTTGTTTTTGCTATTGAAATAACGCAGTACAAGAAATAAAACCAGATGTTTTAAAACATCAGCGTGATTTCCTGCGTGAAAAGCATGACGATATGAAAGCATAATTATTTAAGAGTCTGCCGGAAAAGTTTATTCTTTATAAAACAAAGTTCCGCCGTTTTGTTTTCCATTTAACAAATAATCTTGGGCAACACTTAAATCAAATCCGCTGGATAAGAACATTTGTTTATTATTTTGCATTAAAAAATCAGCAGCTTTAAGTTTGGTTACAATTCCACCTGTTCCCATTTGACTTCCGGCAGACATGGTTTGATTTAATTCATCTTCCGAGAGAAATGTTACTTTGGGGCGAATTTTAGCATCTGGATTTTTGTGAGGGTCTTTATCATAATAACCATCAATATCGCTTAAAATCACCAACAAATCTGCGTTGAAAAAATGAGCAACGTAGGCACTTAATCGGTCATTATCGCCAAACACGATTTCGGCAATGCCAGTTGCATCATTTTCGTTGATAATCGGCAAAACTCCTTGTGATAACAAACCATCAATCAAGTTGCGTGCGTGTCCGGTGGATTTGCGTGAATCAAAATCAGATGCAGTCAATAAAACTTGAGCTGTCATAATATTATGATTTGCCATGATTTTATCGTAAATAGACATTAGATATGGCTGTCCGATTGCAGCTAACATTTGTCGATTTACCACTGAACTTTTTTCGATATTGGATTTAATTCTGCCGGCATTAATTGCCCCAGAACTTACCAAGATTACTTCATATTTTTGAGCCAATTGTGCTAATAACTGACATAGTTTGCCAATACGCTCTTCGCTGATGCGATGTTCATCACTTAACACATGTGAGCCAACTTTAACTACGATACGTTTCATTGTTAATTTATTCTTTCATTTAAATATTTATAATTTTTCCGTAACTTAATAATTATAAAAAAGTCTGCCGGAAAATAAAATTCTTGCAATTGTACGCTTTTTTACATTTGCTACAATAGAAGCTTTGCAACCATAAGAAAGTCGTAAATTATGCCAACTAATATTGACGATATTATCCGAAGCCGCCGCTCCACTCGTGCATTTACCAAACAGGAGGTCGATTTAACAATCGTGCGAGAAATTTTACAAACAGCATCTTATGCTCCATCTGGCACTAATACTCAACCTTGGAAAGTTTATGTGGTAACCGGCGAAAAACGTGATGAAATCTGTAACGCCGTAAGTGAAGCCGTACGTTCGGTACAAGGTGGAAATTTAGAAAAAAAATCATCATATACCGAAGTTTTCCCATATTATCCAACTGAATGGATTTCACCTTATATCGACCGCCGCCGCCAAAACGGTTGGGAATTATACGGCTTACTTGGCATTCAAAAAGGCGATAAGGAAAAAATGCAAGCCCAACATTTGCGTAACTACCAATTTTTCGATGCACCAGTAGGCATGTTTTTTACCGTAAATAAAATTATGGGCATCGGTGCACGTATGGATATTGCCATGCTAATGCAAAATATTATGCTATCCGCACAGGGACGTGGATTAGCAACCTGTGCCCAAGCCGCATGGAATGCCTATCACAGCATAGTTTTGCCACTGTTAGGTGCATCCGATGATGAATTATTATTAAGTGCAATGGCATTAGGATATGCTGATAAAGACGCTATCGTTAATACCTTAAAACCACCAAGAGCACCAGTTGAAGAGTTTAGCGTTTGGCTATCATAAAATTTAAGTCTGCCGGAAAACTTAAAAATACTTTTCCGGCAGACTTTTTTTATAGCTTTATTTTTAGAAACTCCTGCAAAACCCTATCAGAAACAAAAATTTAATCCTGACGTATGGTGGGACAACACAACCCACCATAACGCCGTAGGCGTTAATTCATTGTATTTCAACGATTTTTATTCCGCCCTATCGGGCGGTTTGGTGAGCCGGTAAGCCCAACCTACGGCGTTTCTTTTTCAAAAATTAGTTTTTGCAGGGGTTTCTTTTAATGTTTAACGTTTTGCCAAAGGCACAAATTGTAAATCTTCTGGACCAGTGTAATTCGCAGATGGACGAATAATTTTGCCGTCCATACGTTGTTCAATAATATGGGCAGCCCAGCCGGTTACGCGTGAGATTACAAATAATGGGGTAAACATTGCAGTGGGTACGTCCATTTGACGATAAGACACTGCACTAAACCAATCTAAATTAGGGAACATTTTTTTCTTATTCCACATTAGACTTTCAATGCGTTCTGCAATATTAAACAAATTCATACCACCAGTAGTACGCGATAATGAACGTGCAACGTCTTTAATTACCACATTGCGTGGGTCAGATACTGTATACACTGGGTGTCCAAAACCAATGATAATTTCTTTATTATCAACACGTTTGGAAATATCTGCTTCTGCTTCTTCTGGGGTGCGATAACGGCTTTGAATATCGTATGCAACTTCATTTGCACCGCCGTGTTTAGGACCTTTTAATGCACCAATTGCACCACAAATTGCGGAATACATATCCGAACCAGTACCAGCAACTACACGCGATGTAAAGGTTGAAGCATTAAATTCATGTTCGGCATACAAAATTAAAGAAACGTGCATAGCATGAATTTGTTCTTCACTTGGACGTTTGCCATGTAATAAATGAAGGAAATGTCCGCCAATGCTTTCTTCTTCGCTATCTAAATCAATAGAAATACCATTATGTGAGTAGTGATACCAATACAACAACATACTGCCTAAACATGCTAATAATTTGTCAGCAATATCTCGTGCTTCTGCAACAGGGTGATTATCTTTTTCCGGCAGTGTGCAACCTAATGCAGAAACTCCGGTACGTAATACGTCCATTGGGTGTGCTGCAGCTGGGATATTTTCCAAAATTTGCAATACATTGGCAGGTAGATTACGTGCTCGACATAATTTATTTTTATAAGATGCTAATTCATGTTTATTAGGAAGACAGCCGTGTATCAACAAATATGCAACTTCTTCAAATTCACAATTTTTAGCTAAATCTAAAATATCATAACCGCGATAGCTTAAATCATTGCCACGTCTACCAACAGTACACAGTGCAGTGTTACCTGCGGCAACTCCTGATAAGGCAACAGATTTTTTAGGTTTAACGGTAGTTTGTGCATCAGTTTTTGTCGTCATAAACATTTCCTTTATAGTAAACGAATAGTTACCAAAGATACCGACAAAGTCTGCCGGAAACAATTGCTATTTTATAACTGATAAAAGCAAGGATAAAGCAATAGCCCACATAATAATCGCAATCGCACCATCTAAAATTCGCCATGTGATAGGTCGATTAAACAAGGGAAGCAATAATCTTGCCCCATAGGCAAGACAAAAAAACCATAAAAAAGATGCACTAATACAGCCAAATAAAAATGTCCATCTTTGTGTAGCCGCTAATTTTGCACCAACCGTGCCAACTATTACCATTGTGTCTAAATAGACATGTGGATTAAGCAAGGTTACTGCCAAAGTTTGTGCAACAATTTTCCAATATGAAGATTTTTTACCTTGTGTGATGGTAAGTGATGTGGGTTTAATCGCACGGAGTAAGGCACAAAATCCATAATAGCTTAAAAAAATTACTCCGCATAAGGAAAGTATTTTTGCTGCATTGGGCGATATAGAAAATATTTCTCCTATACCCAATACCCCTGCACTTGTTAATAAAAAATCACATAAAAAACAAATAAATGCAACAGTAAAAACCGCCTGTTTAAGTAATCCTTGTTTTAATACAAAGACATTTTGTGCACCAATGGCAATAATCATGCTTGCCATTAACAAAAAGCCATGCAAATAGGTGTGTATCAATTATTTCCCCTAAAAATTTTTCCATAAAAGAAACCTCTGCAAAACCCTTACTGAAACAAACTATAATCCTGCCGTAGGGTGAGCTTCCTATCCCACCAAAACTCCGTAGGCGTTAATCAATTGTATTTTAACAACTTTTTATTCAGCCCTATCGGAAGGTTGGTGGGATGGTAAGCCCACCCTATGGCGTTTCTTTTTCAAAAATTAGGTTTTGCATGGGTTTCTAAAAATTATTAAATTAAAATTCTATTAAAAAGTCTACCTAAAAAAGTTTTCCGGCAGACTTTATTTAATTAGCACATTCTTTTTTGGCAAGCTCTACAACTTGTTGTATTTGTTGGGCATTAACCGGTCCTACATGTGATCTTTCAAAATCACATGATGGTGCATAGACCATAGTGAAAGGAATACCACCTGATTTATTGCCAAATTTCCGCATAACATCAGTAGCATCTCCATCAAGATAGCGGATAGGGTAACTTACTGGTGTGTTTTTTAGAAATTTATCAATATTCCTACGTTTATCAAAGGCTATACCAACAACACCAATATCCGGATTATCTTTGGCAAATTGTGATAATTCAGGAACTTCCTTTCTGCACGGTTCGCACCAAGGTGCCCATAAATTGATAACGGTGATTTTTTTACTTGATATCGTTTCTTTCTCGTTATATTCCCTAAAATCTTTGCTGTCTTTACTGCATGCAGTAATCATTAGTAACACCATAAAAATTAGTATGTTATAAATTTTATTCATGATTTATCTCAATATAAACATAATTTGGAAGAAAACTGGCAAAATTATATAATATTAAGAGTAAGGTTCATAAAAATATCAAAATAAACATATCCTACTACTCAATTTTAAGAAAAGATTAAGGATACCAATCTACTATCAATCGTTAATCAATGTTACTTTTAAATTTAAGAGGTTAAGTTTTAAAAATGAAAAATTTATTTTGGCAGTTACACCGTTATGTGGGGCTAATTCTTGCCCCTGTTTTTGCGATTATTTTGGTTACAGGTATGATTTTAGCCATAGGCGATATGAAAACGCCTGATTATTCGCAAAACGCTTGGGGAAACAATGCACCGCAAATTATGCAAACTGTGGAAGCGTTGCAGCAAAACGGTGTGGAAGTGTCGTCCGTTTATCAAGACGCTTCAAATCCTGAACTTCTGTGGGTGTCAGGCGGTAAGGATTCGCAATTAACCGCTTATTCTGTGAATGACGGCTCACTTGTTAAAACAGGCGGTATGGACGCAAAACTTTATAACACTGCCAAAAGTTTGCATAAGTCTTTGTTATTAAATAAAACTGG
>JAFZMY010000024.1 GCA_017553165.1 Neisseriaceae bacterium | reverse complement strand
GTTAGTGAAAAATCCCAAACAGTTTGATGTTGTGGTTACAGGCAATATTTTTGGCGATATTTTGTCTGACCAAGCGTCTATGCTCACAGGTTCAATCGGTATGTTGCCGTCTGCGTCTTTGAACGAAACAGGCAAGGGCTTATACGAGCCATCACACGGCTCCGCCCCTGATATTGCAGGACAAAATAAGGCTAATCCGTTAGCAACCATTCTGTCTGCCGCTATGCTCGTTCGTTATAGTTTGAACAACGAAGAAGCCGCACGCCGCATTGAAAACGCCGTAGGCAAAGTTTTGCAACAAGGCTACCGCACCGCCGACATTGCCGAAAAAGGTGCAAAAATTGTGTCGTGTAGTGAAATGGGGGACGCTGTGATTGCGGCAATGTAAGTGCGTAGTGGATTTGCCTAACTAACAACACTCTAAACTCCTGCAAACCACCTTTTTTACTATTCGTAATTCTTCGCTACGCTTACCGAATGACGAAAAAATAGGTTTTGCAGGAGTTTTTAACAGATTGTTTAATTAAAAAATATTATTTGTCTTTATTCATAATGATAAGTTTTGCAGTAGTTTATTTTATCTATTAAAAACGAGTAGAATGTAGCCCTTTCACAATCAAATTAAGATTTATATTAAACATGAATTTTTCTGAACATTTATCTTTATCGATTCAAGAAGCGTTTGCCCAAGTTGGCATTGCAAATGAGCCTATTATTTTGAAAGCATCAAGCAATCCTAATTTTGGCGATTATCAAATTAATGGTGTAATGGGTGCGGCTAAACGTTTGAAAAAAAATCCGCGTCAATTAGCACAGGAAGTAGTTGATGTTTTGCAGGCGGATTGTGTGGCAAATGCAGAAGTTGCAGGTCCGGGTTTTATTAATTTACGTTTATCTAATGAATTTTTATCTGAATATGTTGAAAAAGCACTGTCGGATAAAAGACTTTCTGTAAGTCTGCCGGAAAGCGGTGAAACCGTTGTAATCGATTATTCTTCTCCTAATTTAGCCAAAGAGATGCACGTTGGACATTTGCGTTCGACTATTATTGGCGATAGCTTAAATCGTATTTGGTCGTTTTTAGGTGCAAAGGTAATTGCTCAAAATCATGTTGGCGATTGGGGAACACAGTTTGGCATGTTGGTAGCTTATTTAGTTGAACAACAGTCTAATGGCAATGCTGAATATGAATTAGCAGATTTGGAACGTTTTTATCGTAATGCTAAAAAACGTTTTGATGAAGATGAGTCTTTTGCCGATTTATCACGACAATACGTAGTGAAATTACAAAGTGGCGATAAAGAAGTTTTGGAATTATGGCAACATTTTGTAACTGTTTCCTTGCAACATGCACAAGAAATTTATACTCGTTTGAATACACTTCTAACTCCAGATGATGTAATGGGCGAATCAATGTATAACAATGATTTGCAAACTTGTGTTGATGAATTATTGCAAATGGGCATTGCACGTGATGATAACGGAACTAAATTAATCGATTTGCCAGATATGCCAGAAAAAGATGGCAAAACTCCGGTTTATATTATTCAAAAACAAGATGGCGGATTTTTATATGCCACCACTGATTTAGCTTGTTTGCGTTATTCGGTTAATCAATTGCAAGGAACTCGTTTGTTATATGTGGTTGATGCTCGACAATCTTTACATTTCAAAGCATTGTTTGACGTGTGCACTCGTGCTAAATGGCTGCCGGAAAATGTTGTAGCAGAACATATCCCCTTTGGCACTATGATGGGCGAAGATGGTAAACCTTTCAAAACTCGTTCTGGCGATACAGTTAAACTTTTAGATTTATTAGATGAAGCCCAACAACGTGCAGCTAACTTGGTAAAAAGTAAAAATCCAGATTTATCCGATGATGAAATTCAACATATTGCCAAAGTGGTGGGAATTGGTGCAGTTAAATATGCAGATTTAAGCAAAAATCGTTTAAGCGATTATATTTTCTCTTGGGATAATATGTTATCTTTTGATGGTAATACTGCTCCATATTTACAATACGCTTATACTCGTGTTGCAAGTCTATTAAGACGTTCCGGCAGTGTATCGCAAACTACACCGTGTGCGATTAGTGATGAAGCAGAACATCAATTGGCAATTGCCTTAATCCAATTTGAAGATGTATTAAAAAGCGTTGTTGATAGTAGTAATCCACATTACTTATCTAATTATCTATATCAAGTGGCAACTTTGTTTTCTCGTTTTTATGAACAATGTCCGATTTTGCAAGCTGATGAAATAGTTAAAAACAGTCGTTTGCAACTATCAGATTTAACTGGACGAACTCTAAAACAAGGTTTGGAATTATTAGGAATAGAAGTATTAGAAACCATGTAATTTACGGAAAAACCATAATGACATCTAAAACATTAGAACAATGGTTAGCACAATTAGAACAAGGTGTAGCAGGTGGCGTAATAGAATTAGGACTTGACCGCATCAAAGAAGTAAAAGAGCGTATGAGTCTTAATCCCACCTGCCCCATTATCACCGTGGCAGGAACTAATGGCAAAGGTTCGGTATGTGCATTTTTAACTGCCATCTATCGCGAAGCAGGATACACTGCCGGAACACTTACAAGTCCTCATTTAATTCGTTTTAATGAACGCATTGCTATAAATGGACAAGCCGTAGATGATGAAACAATAGTGCAATCCTTTGAACGCATTGAAAAAGCACGTGCTGATAATCTTCTTACCTATTTTGAATTTAACACTTTGGCAGCCGTAGATATTTTTATGCGTCATAATGTTGATGTGATAATTTTAGAAACTGGTTTAGGCGGACGTTTAGATGCTGTCAATGCGTGGGATACATCTGTTGCAATGGTTGTATCTGTGGATTTAGACCATCAAAACTTTTTAGGCGATACCATAGAAAAAATCGCTTACGAAAAAGCCGGAATTTTTCGTTCCGGCAGACCTGCAATTTTGGGAGAAAAAACACCAATTAAATCCATACAACAACATGCCCAAAAAATCGGTGCTAATTTAATTGAATATGGACAAGACTTTTCCTCCCAACGCCTTGATGAAAAACAATGGTCATTTCGTTTTAATCCACAAAACACTCAACAAGCCAAAGCACGTCATTCTTTGCCAATACCATCATTAAGAGGTTTTTACCAAATCGACAACGCATCTTGTGCATTAGCTGCCATAGAATGTTTACATGAACAACTACCTGTTGATATTGGAGCAATTCGCAAAGGATTGCTATTGGCAGAAAATCCAGCACGTTTTCAAGTATTAGCTGGCAGACCAATTAGAGTGTTGGACGTAGGACACAATCCACACGCCGCACAAGCATTGAAAGATAGCTTACGCCGTTTGCCATTTGCCGAAAAACGCATCGCAATTTTCTCGATTTTAAATGATAAAGACATGGCAAGCGTTGTATCAATTCTAAAATCAGAATTTGATGAATGGAGAATTGCACCATTGGACTTGCCACGCGGACGGAGCATAGAAAACATGTTGGCAGAATTTGATGCGATTGGCATTAATCGCAACATAATCAAAATTTTTCCAACAATTGCGAATGCTTGGCAACAAACATTAACCGAAGCACAAGAAAATGATAGAATAGTAGCGTTTGGATCGTTTCATACTATTGCACAGATTGTTGAACTTATGAACTAAATTCAAGGAGCTTGGATACCATGAATAAACAACAAGAAGAATATGAAAAAATAAGAGTTGCCGGTCGTCATCGTTTAATCGGAGTGATTGTTTTCTCTGCGATTGCATTGATATTGGCTTTAATTTTTTCAGGTAATAAGCAAGATGAACAAACATCTAAACAACCGGTTCAGCCTAATGTAAATATTTCTCCAATTGGAAAGAAAGAGACAACACCCACACCACCACCAGTACAACAACCTACTGTGGTAGAAACTGCACCAGTAGAACAGGTTGCACCAGTAGAAGTTACCACAGAAACTGCACCTGAAACAGCATCAGAACCAATCGAAACTGATATATTGGCACCTGCTTTGCCAAACGATATGAATAAAATCGAAGACAATCAAACACAAACTGCTGATAACAACAAGGAAATAAACATTCACATACAGACCGATGTTATTCCACAGCAACCGGTTGAAACTAAACCTGCTGATACTCCAAAAGTAGCAGAAAAACCAAAACAAACAGAAACCAAAAAAACCACAACAGCAAAAAACACCCCTGTTGTCAATAAAAACAAAGATAAACAAAGTGCTAAAAATACACAAACAGCACCAATAGTAAGCAAATCTACTACTTCTAATAAATCAGGTGCAATTATTCAAGCCGGTGCATTTATGAATGCCACCCAAGCTGAATCGCAACGTGCACGTTTGGCACAAATTGGTATTCCAGCACAAACAGTACGTGCTACCACTGCCAAAGGCGATGTATACCGTGTCCGTATCGGACCCATGCCCAGCCAAGATGCACAACAAACCCTAAATAAACTACGTTCACACGGTATTGATGGCATTATGGTTGGTAATTAAAAAAATAATCGCAATAATCAACAAACCACGCATATAGCTTTATGCGTGGTTATTTCAAATTGAATTTCATTAAATTAAGTTTTTTAAACACATGGAAAACCTACCTATTAACACCTTTGATTTAATTGCACTGTTTATATTTCTACTATTTGTACTTATCTCAATGATGAAAGGGTTAGTAGGTGAAGTTGTTACACTATTGCGTTGGGTGATAGGCTTTGCTGCGGCATGGCTTTTTGCCGATTTTGTAGCGGATTTTCTATTGCTTAAAGATTCACTTTCGCCAGAAATTGCCCATATTAGTGCATTTATTATTATTTTTTCTTCTGTATTTGTTGTAATGTTTTTCTTACGCAAAATTTTAACCAAATGCGTAACTGCAATTGGTTTAGGCGGAATAAATCGCTTATTAGGTGGAATTATCGGTGCAATTAAAGCTGTTATTTTACTAACCATTATTGTAATGCTTGGCACACAAACCCCACTTACAAAACACCCTAAATGGCAATCATCATATAGCGTTGCTTATTTGCAGATTTTGGGAAATATGGCAATTCCATATTTGAAAGGCATTCAAGAAAACACACCAAATATAAGTCTGCCGGAAAAACTACCTAATTCTAATATATCAATTACAAATGATAATAAAAACAATAAAGTAGATAATATCAATAACGATAAATCTGATTTACTTGAACCTAATATCCCTGCCCAAAGTCTGCCGGAAAACACAAAGCAATAGGATATAGAAATTTATAGTAGATTCAAACCAAAAGCAGACAAGTCGGTGAGTCGCATGCTGAAACCTTTGCAAAACTGGTAGATGTGAGCAGATTTCAAAGTTAAAGTAGCACAGCAAACGAAGAAATAACAAGTAGTTAGTCTTTGTTTGCGAGCAACGCAAACGTATGAAATGTGCCGCAGATACCTGTATTGCAAAGGTTTCAATATATTCCGATAACGGCACAGAATACAAAGGCACGACTCATCACCAACTTGCTCTTACCTGTTTTCAAAATGGAATTAACTATAAATTCACTCGCCCAGCACAGCCACAAACCAATGGCAAAGCAGTTAGTGTTATTCGTATCTTGATGGAGATGCGGCATGATAAAACGGAGTTTACTGATAGCTAACATATAAAGAAATAATTGGTTCGTTTTATCAACTTTTATAATACTTATTAACTTTCATAAAGTACTTAACGGTATACATCTTTCGAAGTCTTACAGGCATTATTCTCAACCCATTGTGTAAATAATGCGATAATTTCCAATAGCAGAAGTTTCTTCTATTAAAATTGATTACAGATTGCCTAATAATTGTTTTACAATAAAAGCCTTAAACTAACATAAAAAGGTGCATTTTATGAATAAAAAATATTTTGGTACTGATGGCATTCGTGGAGAAGTTGGTAATTCCGTAATACAACCTGATTTTGTAATGCGATTGGGACATGCCGCAGGTCGCGTATTAGTGCACAATGAACAAAATAGCAACGATAGTCCTACGGTTTTAATTGGTAAAGATGCACGTATTTCAGGTTATATGTTAGAAGCTGCATTGGTTGCAGGTTTTACTTCCGCCGGAGTAAATGTGGTACAAACAGGACCCTTGCCTACTCCTGCTGTGGCATATTTAACTCGTGCCCTACGTCTTAATGCAGGAGTGATGATTTCTGCATCACATAATGTATTTTCTGATAATGGTATTAAATTTTTCTCCGAAGGAGGAATCAAACTCAATGATGAACTTGAATTAGCCATTGAAGCACGCTTGGACGAACCTTTGCGTACAGTTGCACCCCACGAATATGGACGTGCTCAACGCATTGAAGGTACATCAGCACGTTATATCGAATTTTGTAAAAACACCTTTCCATCGGATATGTCTTTACGCGATTTGAAAATAGTTACCGATTGTGCCAACGGTGCTGCATATCACGTTGCACCAAACGTTTTTCATGAATTAGGTGCAGAAGTAATTTCCATTGGCGACAAACCTAATGGATTTAATATTAACGAAAAAGTAGGTGCAACTCACCCCAAACTTCTACAAGCAGCAGTATTACAAAACGAAGCCGATTACGGCATAGCATTAGATGGCGATGGCGACCGCTTAATTATGGTAGACCGTTACGGTAAAGTGTACGATGGCGATAGCCTAATCTATGTAATTGCCAAAGCAAGACATATTTCTGGCACATTAAAAGGTGGCGTTGTAGGTACATTAATGACTAATATGGCAATGGAATTATGCTTGCAAGAACAAGATATTCCTTTTGAACGCACCAATGTTGGCGACCGTCATGTATTAGCCAAATTATTGGAAAATAATTGGCAAATCGGAGGCGAATCATCTGGTCATATTTTATGTTTAGATAAACACAATACTGGCGATGGAATTATTTCCGCACTGCAAGTATTAGCTTCTTTGCAAATTTTGGAACAAGATTTAAGCGAAATAACCCAAGATTGGAGACCTTTTCCACAAGCTCTAATCAATGTACGTATTCCTACCAATAGCAATAATTGGCGTGTTGGTATTGAACCTGTATTAAAACAAGCAGAAGAAAGCTTGAAAAATGGTAAAGGACGCATTGTATTACGTCAATCAGGTACTGAACCAGTAGTAAGAGTTATGGTGGAAGCAGTGAAAAGTGAAATGGCACAATTTCATGCTCATAATATTGCACAAACAATAGAAAAAGCTATTCGTGGAAATTGATAACTCTTTATTATGATTGATTTTTTTGCGATTTTATCGTCATTTTTTGGAAAATATGGTTATATAGCCGTATTCGTAGTACTAATCGCTTGTGGTTTAGGCATACCTATTCCGGAAGACATCACTCTAATCGCAGGTGGTGTGCTTGCCGGATTAGGCAAAGCTGATGTTTCCACCATGATAGCAGTTGGTCTTTCAGGAGTATTGTTAGGCGATGGAATAATGTTTGCGGCAGGACGTATTTTCGGTCATCGCATTCTAAAATTACCAACCGTAGCACGTGTTATCAAACCTAAACGTTACGCAGAAATACAAGATAAATTTGATAGATACGGAAACTGGGTATTATTTATCGCACGTTTCTTACCTGGTTTGCGTATGCCAATTTATGTATTTGCAGGAATCAGTCGTAAAATTTCTTATTTACGATTCTGCTTTATGGACGGATTAGCAGCCTGTCTATCTGTACCAATTTGGATTATTTTAGGTGCATATGGTGCTAAAAATATAGATTGGTTATTTACAAAAGTTCATCAATTTCAATCAATTATGAAAATAATCACTGTTATATTTTTATTATTTATATCATATTATTTATATCGCCGTCATATTAGGATTCGTTTTTTTCGAGACAATCGCCGCCGTATAAGAGAAGAGCTAAAAAAACAAAAATAAATATACAAAATACTTTCCGGCAGACTATTTATAAATGAATAAAATTACTATATTTAAAAATACCATTCCAGTGATGATGGGATATATTCCGTTAGGAATTGCATTTGGAATGTATGGCATTAGTTCAGGAATGCCTCTGTGGGTTTTATTTTTAACATGTATTTTAATTTATGCCGGTAGTGTTGAATTTATGTTAGTGGCACTAATTATAGGAAAAGCATCGATTGTTACTGTTTTTCTTATTTCTTTTTTACTGAATTTTCGTCATTTTTTCTACACATTATCGTTATTAGATGATATTAAACAATTAAAGCATCGCATATATTTTATCTATGCTCTAACCGATGAAACATTTGCACTATTAAAATCTCGACAAAAAAAAGAAAATGAAAATATAGACCTATTATTTAATCTAACTGCTATGCTAAATCACAGCTACTGGATTAGCGGTGTAATTATAGGTGCTTTAATCGGACATGGATTAGGCATTCGCTACGATGGCATAGAATTTAGTTTAGTAGCACTCTTTGCAGTTTTAAGTTATGAAATGTTCAAAAATAATCCTAATATCAAAGTATTATCTATATCAATTTTATTATCAATACTTGGATTATTTATTTTTCCGGCAGACTATTTTTTATTTGGAACATTAATTGTAGCTATAACTATTTTATTATTATTTAGAAAAAACTTTGAATCATGAAATATATATTATATATAATGGCTGCATCAATAGCCACAATCTTAACTCGATTTCTTCCATATTGGATATTCAAAAAACAAACCAATAATATCACTCTTTTATTTTTACAAAAAAATACTGGATTGATGATTATGCTAGTACTAACAATATATGCTTTATACAGTATGGGATTTTCAATATCAGAACGCGGTATTATCTTATCATTCTGTTTAATAGTTACTGCTATTTTACATTTATGGAAAAAGAATTTTTTATTAAGTATCTCTATACCAACAATATTATGTATTATATTATTTAAAATATTTTCAACTGTTTAATATATGAAAGTCTGCCGGAAAAATTTATAGAAACTCCTACAAAACTCGATTTTTTCTATTACTCCGTCATTCTGATCGTAGCGAAGAATCTTTATAAACAATAAGTTAGATTCTTCATTTCACTTCGTGAAATTCAGAATGACGAGTTTTGCAGGAGTCTCTTATAAGAGTTTAATACAAATACCCAACACATTAAATTTAGACTGCTTTTCAGGTGGGTAAAATTGATTGATTTCATCAAGCAATTCTTTCTTTGTCATTGATAAATCTGCAAGAATGGAAACATCAAAATATTCAACTAAATCCTTAAATGAGCGATATTTTGATAATCCAATTACTTCTGCCTTTAATTTTTCATTTTCAGAAAGAACAAACTCTATTGTATCACCCAATTTTATATTCTTTCTTTTTTCATCAAATAGACGTAATTCAATACGTTTTGTACCATTTTTAATAAAATAAAAGTATTTTTTACGTAAATTCATTGTATGTATTTGCATAATTAAACTTTCCCACCAAATTTATTTTATAACATATTAGAAAGTATGAAACCTTTGCAAAACCCACTTTTTTCTCATTCGTCATTCTGAACTTCGTTGCGAATCTTTTTATTTAACAAATAATTATATTTTTCATTTTTCGTAGAAAAATGAAAAATGACGAGTTTTGCAAAGGTTTCAGTCTGCCGGAAAATATATTTAATACTTTCCGGCAGACTTTATTTATACTTAACTAATCAAAAACCACTGTGCGATTGTGATATGACAACACTCGGCTGTCTAAATGCCAACGCACGGCACGGCTTAACACGATTTTTTCTAAATCGCGTCCTTTTTTGATTAAGTCTTCAACGCTGTCGCGGTGCGAAATGCGGGCGACTTCTTGTTCGATAATTGGTCCTTCGTCCAAGTCGGAAGTGGCGTAGTGGGCAGTGGCACCAATCAATTTTACGCCGCGTGCATGGGCTCGATGATAGGGTTTAGCACCGTCAAAGGCAGGTAGGAAACTGTGATGTATGTTAATGATTTTATTAGGATATTTATCAATAAAATCGCCTGACAAAATCTGCATATAGCGAGCCATGACAATGAAATCAATTTTGTGTTGTTCAAATAAGGCAAGTTGTTTGGCTTCAATTTCGGCTTTTTTCTCTTTTATCATAGGGATATGATAAAACGGTATGCCGTTAAATTCCGCTAATGCACGGCAGTTTTCGTGATTGCCCACAATCAGCGGAATATCGCACGATAATTCGCCAATACGATAGCGGTGCAATAAGTCTGCCAAACAGTGTTCGTATTGCGATACCATAATCGCCATTTGCGGTTTTTGTTGCGAAAACGAAAGTTTCCACGCCATATTGTGTTGCTTGGCAATGGGGGAAAAGGCTGCCTGAAAGTCGGATTCAGTGGTTGCAAAGTCGTTCAAATCCCATTCCACACGCATTAAGAATAAACCTGCTTGACTGTCTTGGTGCTGGTCGGCGTGCAAAATATTGGCATTGTGTTGCAAAAGAAAATTGGCAATCACCGCAACCAAACCTTTGCGGTCGGGGGCGGAAATCAGCAAAGTGGCAGTGTTTTTGTTGGTGTTATCCATATTTAATTCCATTTATTTATCGTGCAACTTTGCCGCTTCTAATGTATTTTCCAACAAAGACGCAATCGTCATCGGACCTACGCCGCCTGGCACTGGCGTGATATAAGACGCTTTTTGGCAAGCCGTTGCAAATTCCACATCGCCGCACAATTTGCCGTTTTCCAAGCGGTTAATGCCCACATCAATCACCACTGCTCCGTCTTTAATCCATTCGCCTTTAATGCAGTTTGGGCGACCCACTGCGGCAACCACAATATCGGCTCGTTTAACTTCCGCAGGTAAGTCTTTTGTGGCGGTGTGGCATACGGTAATGGTTGCTCGGTTCATCAGCATTTCTAATGCTTGCGGTCTGCCGACAATATTCGACTGTCCCACAATGGTTACATTTTTTCCTTTAACATCAATGCCATATTCAGATAACATCGTCATCACCCCTTTGGGCGTGCAAGGACGCATTAGGGGCATTTTTACCGCTAATCGCCCAATGTTGTAAGGGTGAAAGCCATCAACATCTTTATCAGGACGGATTCGCTCAATAATTTTTTGGCTGTCGATATGCGGCGGCACGGGCAGTTGTACCAAAATGCCATCAACGGTTTCATCGTTATTGAGTTCATCAATCAAAGCCAAAAGTTCGGCTTCGGAGAAATCCGCCGATTTTTCATACGACAAAGAACGAAAACCCACTTTTTCACAAGCGTTTTTCTTATTGCGAACATACACATGACTGGCAGGATTATCGCCCACTAAAATCACCGCCAAACACGGCGGACGCTTGTTTTGTGCTTTCCGATTTTCTACTTCGGCAGCAATTTTGTCTAAACATTTAATAGATACGGCTTTGCCGTCAATAATTTGTGCGGTCATAAAATTTATTCCTTAAAAAACAATTAGTTATCTATATGTTTTCTTCTTGATTTTGCTCCATCTAAAATAAGCAATGCAGCACCTATGCAAATAAAACTATCAGCAACATTAAATGCAGGATAATAATGATTACCTAAATAAAATAATAAAAAATCAACTACTTGCCCATGTATCAAACGGTCGATTACATTACCAATCGCACCGCCTACAATCATCATTGCCCCAATCGAACCTAACAGTCCAAAATGTTTTTTAATCACAGCATAAACTAAATAAAAACTTACCACAACTGCTAAAATTAAAAAGAAATATTTTTGCCAACCATTTTGATTAGACAAAAAACTAAATGCAGCACCAGGATTAAATACCAAAGTTAAATCAAAAAAATTAGAAATAATATTTAATCGTTCACCATACTGAAAATTTTTCAATATGGCAAATTTACTGATTTGATCTAAAATAATTACAACTATTGATAACAAAATAAATAACACATTTCTTTTCATATTATTTTTCCACTAATTTATTCAAATGACACACTTCACCTTTATAATTAGGATATACCCTACCATCATTTCCACGTATTTCTAATTTTCCATTAGTACCTACAAAAAACACCATATTATCCCCTCTTTCATCTAATTGAATTAAACCTTCACCATCTAATCGCCATTTAAATTTACCTCTCACCACCTGGGGTGGAAATTGAATACTGCCCACTTTTTCAGTTTTCATGGTATAACGAAAATCTTCCGATAAAACAATTTCCAACTCAATACGATTACAATCTGCACAAGGCAAAATACCACGATAAGCCCCTGACCAAATTGAAGTGTTATCTTTTTGTACAGCAACGGATGATAGTTCTTCATCTTTTATTTCATGAGAACAAGAAATCAGTAGTAGCACAAAAATAAACAAGCAACAACGCAACATAATGTACAATTATTCTTTGATTTTGAAATGAATAAATGAAACTTTATCAACATCTTGTTTCAATGTATCGTCAAAAGCAATTCCGTGAGCAGCATGATCTCCTACTACCATAACTTCAACACCCCTCATTTCTGGTTTAAGAGATAAGTCAGCTAATTGATCTATAAATTGCGTATGCATCTTTATGTTGTTACATAAAGATGAATGTATATCATGTTTATTACAATCAAAACGATGATTGAAAATATCTTGCTCTAAATATGGGTGATGTGAAGTCAGTGTTAACCAATACACAAATACCTTGTCATTATTCACAAATTCATTTGCAATCAAAGGAAAAATTTCACTATCACATGTACCAGGAAATGAATGACAACGTTTTTTATCCAACATATCGTCATTAAACATGATCTTTTGAAAACCAAGTTTAGGATAAAAATAATTTCTACCATACATAACAGATGTAGCCCCATGAAATGCCACTGTTTTATAACCTTGTTGATTTAATAAATGAGGCGTACAAGATGAAACATCTTTATCAATAACATTCTTAAACTTAAATCCATTTTCAAGCGATTTTTTACATAACTCTCTAAATTCAGCTTCAACTGTTGCCATATCATCGATATTAATAAATCCATCTTCAATAAAATCAAAATATTCAGATTTTTCATAAAGTTTTTTAAAAATTTCCTGTTGAGCATCATCGTCATTTAATACTCCAAATGATTCAGCAAGAATAAAAAGTATTTTATTATTATGAGGTTTATTTAAACTATCAATACCTACATTATTGTTATTCTTATACGGAACTAATTTCACATCAACCCCCAAATGAACAACAAATTCTGTTTCAAACTTATAAAAATGTTTTTTATAAAAAAGCGATTGACTATTTATATAAAAAGAATCGGTCGACCAATGATTTGAATCATATGAATGATTATCATTAAACTCAAAACGATAAACAACACCAGCATATAAATACAAAAATATTATAAGTACAGAAAATATTATTGGATAAAATTTTTGTTGATTTTTATTTAAAAACCAAGCAGAGAAAGCAACAAACATCACACCCAACAACAACACACAAAACATAAATAAATAATATTTTGGTCCTATAAAAACGAATGGAAACAAATCATATATCATTGCAAAGTTTAAAAATGGAAAAAACTTTAACAACAATAAATGTATTTCTATCAGCATTAATAGGATCAAAACAATAATACCAAATATTCGAATAAATAAATTACTAAATAACAATAATAAACAAGGGATAATATAATCAATATTTATAAGCAATCGTGTTGCATGAAGATAATAAGCAATACCAAAGAAAAAGATATTAGATAATAAAAAAGAAAGGATAAATTGAAACAATAATTTCCAATAACAAGGTGGAAATGTACGTTGTCCTGATATTTTAAAGAATGACATTATACTCAATCCTTAATCTTCAAATGAAGAAAAGATGTAGTCTTAAATTTTCTTATACTTGCAATATTTTCTTCAAATGTTGGCGACATGTGATCTCCAGCAACTAATATTTCAACTCCTTTCATTTCTGGTTGCTGAATTAATTCAGCCAATTGATCAAAAAATTGCGTGTGCATTTTAATATTACGACAAATATAACTATCGTTTTTAATATCAAATTTTTCACACTCAAATCGATTATTAAATATATCTTTCTTACTATATGGATAATGCGAAGTAAGTGTAAGCCAATAAACAAATGACTTATCATTATTTGCGAATTCTTTGGCTACCAACGAAAAAATTTCACTATCACATGTACCTTTGAATGAATGACAGCGTTTTTTATCCTGCATTTGTTCATTAAATACCATTTTTTTAAAACCTAATTTAGGATATAAACTTCTGCGATGATACATAGTCGAACCAGCACCATGAAAGGATACTGTATGATAATTTTGTTTATTCAATATTTGCGGTAAACACATGGAAAAATTACCCATATCAAAATGACGTGTATCATGACCATTTTCAGTGGTAAGATTACATAACTCTCGTAACTCACCTTGTACAGTTGCACCATCAACACGAATTTCACCTAAAACTAAAAAATCGTAATTATTTTTTTGCTCAATAACTTTAAGGAAAACTTCTTGTTGAGCCTGGTTATTTTTTAAACTATTTAATGATTCAGATACAATCAATAAAATCTTTCCATTATATGGAGGTTTTATTACTTCAGCTGCACGTTCTCTATCTTCTCTATCTTTTGGATAAGGTAATAATTGTGCAGGTTCATATAATGAGCGAGTAAACAAACCATCACGCAAAGTTTCAACACTACGAAATTGACTAAAAATATAATAATTTTTTGCTACATAATCTGATTTTTGATAAGTATATGTGAATCCACCCATATAGCCAAACAAGTAATATAATGCAAACACAAAAATAGATAATAAAGTAACATAAATTTTCTGCTGTTTTTCATTCAAGTACCAAGCAAAAAGCGGTAAAACAATTAGCAATAAAACTAACAAACTATACAAAAATATATATTCACTTGGAGCATCAAAAACAAATGGTATAAAATCTCTCAATGCAGCTAAATCTAAAAAGTGAAAAAATTGCACAATAATCATATATGCTTCAATAAGTATTGTTACTACATATGATAGCACACCTGTAATACGAATAACTTTATTATTAAACGCCAACAATAAACATGGAAATATATAATCAATATTTATTACAGGTCTAGTAGCTGATAAAAAAAAGCAAACCAATAAAAAAACAATATTAGGAATTAAAAAAGACAATATAAATCTACCTAATGCTTTTTTATCGCATTTTGGTAATTGAAATTCTTTTTTTAGAATATTTTCGTTCATTTTGTTTCCATTAATGTTTTAATTAAATTTAGTAGAATAATACTTTATTACATTGTGTAATCTATAATTTTTAGATTGATAATTTAACAATATTCAATTCGTAACAAGACTATCTTTTACCAACCATACATCTGTTAAAAATTAGTCTGCCGGATAGTTATTATAATCTTTTCCGGCAGACTTCGTGAGAGTTTATTCTAACACACTTACGATTAATTGCATTATAAATCACAACGATTGTGCAACATAGAAACTTCTACAAAACTGGTATATCGTTAGTATAATTCGAGATGCAGTAGCACTACGAATTACAGACATAACAAGTTAGAAAGACTCTCGTTTATAGCAAGACGCAACGTTAAGAAATGTGCTACAGATGCCAATTTTGCAAAAGTCTCTACCCATAAATTTGTAAACATTACTAACAATCCTTTATAAAACAATAAATTAACATTCTTGATTCGTTTTACTTATGGTAGGAACAACAAGTTTGGCAAGAGTTTATCATAATTCCACAGGTAAAGGGTTTATAATACTCTCTTGGCTGTGTTATACACAGCATTTGCAAATAAATTTAGGCTAAAAAACATGATCTTACACGATGATGCAACTTCACTTGATGAAAAAAAACAATTAGCACAAATGGCTCGTAAAAGCGTTTGGGTTAGTGCAGTAGTTAATATTGTTTTATCAGTAACGCAAGTAGTTGTTGGTTTTTTTTCGCATTCACAAGGATTGATTGCAGATGGACTTCACTCTCTATCAGACTTAATAGCTGATGCAGTTGCCTTAATTGCTACCAATTATAGTCGTAAAGAAGCCGATGATAATCATCCATATGGTCATCGCCGTTACGAAAATATTGCATCGCTATCACTCGGTTTATTACTTACTATAACCGGCTGTTTCATGATAGCTAATGCCGTAAATAAATTAATCAATATTGATAACATTCGAACCATTCATCACAGTGCTCTTTATGTTGCATTGGGAACGCTTTTGGTTAAAGAGGGTTTGTTTCGTTACATGTTATCAGTTGCCAAAAAAGCACAGTCTGGAATCTTAATTGCTAACGCATGGCATGCTCGTTCAGATGCCGCATCATCTTTAGTTGTAGCGGTTGGGATTATTGGTAATTTATTAGGTTTTTCAGTATTTGACTCGTTAGCTGCATTATTGGTTGGTGCAATGATTGCCTTTGTAGGAATTAGATTTGCATACTCTGCCTTACAGGATTTAATTGACGCATCTGCTGATGATGAAACTTTGGCAAATATTAAAAATATTGTATCAGCACAAAATGGTGTTTTAGGATTCCATGATTTACGCACTCGCAAAACTGGCGATGATGTATTTGTTGATATTCATGTTGAAGTTGAACGCAGTTTAAGTGTGGTGGAAGGACATGATATTGCAGTAAGCGTACGTCAAGCACTGTTAAAACTTAATAATATTGCTGATGTAATGGTGCATATTGACCCTGCTGATGAAAAATAACAATTTAGAAAAATTTATGTGCTAATACAATTTTAAGCTACATTTTGCAGGAGTTACTCTTGCAAAAAATTCTTTTTCCTTTCCGGCAGACTATTGCTTATATCATCTGATACAAAATGATACAATTTGACGTTTTTATTTTTATTCAAGAATCGATATCAAGATGCAAGAACAATATCAACCATCTTTAATTGAACCTGCAGCACAAAAATTGTGGGAACAAGAACAGTTATTCAATGTTTGCGAAGATAAAAGCAAACCAAAATACTATTGTTTGTCGATGTTTCCTTACCCATCTGGCAAATTGCACATGGGGCATGTACGCAACTATACAATAGGCGATGTTTTATCTCGTTTTAAATTGCTCAATGGTTACAATGTATTACAACCAATGGGTTGGGACGCTTTTGGTCTTCCTGCTGAAAATGCTGCAATTAAAAATAAAGTAGCACCAGCAAAATGGACTTACGACAATATCAACTACATGAAAAAACAGTTGCAATCATTAGGTTTTGCTATCGATTGGCAACGCGAAATTGCAACTTGTACTCCTGAATACTATCGTTGGGAACAATGGTTATTCACTCGTTTATTCAAAAAAGGTTTGATTTATAAGAAAAATGGTACAGTAAATTGGGATCCTGTTGATCAAACCGTATTAGCCAATGAACAAGTAGTTGATGGTCGTGGTTGGCGTTCTGGTGCGGTGATTGAAAAACGTGAAATCCCTATGTATTACTTCAAAATCACCGATTACGCCGAAGAATTATTGCAAGACATAGAAAAATTAGAAGGCTGGCCAGAGCAAGTCAAAACCATGCAACGCAATTGGATTGGTAAATCACGCGGTATGCAAGTGCGTTTTTCTCTACCTGCCGAACACAAACAAGGTCTGCCGGAAGATTATCCTGACTACATTCAAGTTTATACAACTCGCCCAGATACTTTGATGGGTGCAACTTATATGGCAGTCGCTGCCGAACACCCATTAGCACAAGCGGCAGCTATTGATAATCCCCAATTACAAGAGTTTATCGAAGAATGTAAAGCGGGTTCAGTTGCCGAAGCAGATATGGCAACTATGGAAAAAAAAGGTATGCCAACGGGACGTTTTGCCACAAACCCTTTGAATGGTGAAACTTTGCCAATCTGGGTAGCAAATTACGTATTGTGGGGCTATGGTGACGGTGCTGTGATGGCTGTTCCAGCTCACGATGAACGTGATTTTGCTTTCGCTCAAAAATATCAATTGCCAATTAAACAAGTTATCACATCGCAAAAGGCAAATACTCCATTTAGCGATAAAGAATGGCATGAATGGTATGAAGATAAAGAAAATTCGCAATGTATTAACAGTGGTGTGTTAGATGGTTTATACTTTCCGGCAGCCTACGACAAAGTTGCAGAAATCTTACAAGAGAAAAACGCTGGTGTCCCTAAAACTCAATATCGTCTACGTGATTGGGGTATTTCTCGCCAACGTTATTGGGGTTGTCCAATTCCAATTGTGCATTGCGAATATTGTGGCGATGTTCCTGTTCCTGATGAACAATTACCAGTAACACTGCCGGAAAACGTTGTTCCTGATGGAGCAGGTTCACCTTTGGGAAAAATGCCGGAATTTTATGAAACCACCTGCCCTGAATGTGGCAAACCAGCACGTCGTGAAACCGATACCATGGATACTTTTGTTGAATCCAGTTGGTATTTTGCTCGTTACACGTCTGCTCGTTGCAATCAAGGATTGGTAGATAATGAGTCTGCTAACTATTGGTTGCCAGTTGACCAATATATCGGTGGTATTGAACATGCCATTTTGCACCTTTTATATTCACGTTTCTTTACCAAATTAATGCGAGATGAAGGTTTATTAAATATCGATGAACCATTTGCACGTTTGCTAACGCAAGGTATGGTGGTCTGCGAAACATATTACCGTGATGCTGCTAATGGCAGCAAAGAATGGATTGCACCTCAAGATATTGAATTACAAAGAGATGAACGAGGTCGCCCATTATCAGCAACCCTTAAAGCTGATGGATTACCTGTAACCATTGGTGGTATTGAAAAAATGTCAAAATCCAAAAACAATGGTGTAGATCCACAAGCGATTATCGATGCCTATGGTGCAGATACAGCTCGTTTATTTATGATGTTTGCATCGCCACCTGACCAATCATTAGAATGGTCTGATGCAGGAGTTGATGGTGCTCAACGGTTCCTACGTCGTCTGTGGCGAATTGTGTATGAACACTTACAACAAGAACGTGTTTCATCATTTAACGGCAAACACATTGAATTAGATAAACCATTACAAGAATTACGTCATAAGCTACACACTGCCATCGGCAAAATCACTGATGACTACGGTAGAAGACAACAATTCAATACTGCAATTGCTGCGGTTATGGAGTTGCTAAACCAATATGAAAAAACAGATTGCAGCACAGCTGATGGACGTAGCGTTGCCCAAGAAGTTTTGGAAAATGTATTGCGTTTATTATGGCCGATTGTCCCTCATATTACCCAAGCTCTATGGGACGAATTACGCCCTGATACCCCATTATGGCAAGCAGGTTTTCCACAAGTCGATGAAACGGCATTAGTGCAGAACGAAATCGTAATGATGGTACAAGTTTGCGGTAAATTGCGTGGACAAATAAACGTTCCGGCAGACTCTGATAATGAGTTTATTGAAAAAGCAGCTTTATCGTGTGAAGGTGCACAACGCTTTATCGCAGATAAATCTGTTAAAAAAATAATTATTGTACCTAAACGTTTGGTAAATATTGTGGTGTAATTTAATTATGTAAATAATCAAACACTGCCGGAAAGTTTAGTAAAAATTTTCCGGCAGTGTTTTACTTTATTTTTAATGAATGAATATGAAAAAATCGTTATGGATTATGAAGATTATTTTCTCTATCAAAAAGATTATACACAAGCCAAAATGTATTAATGAAAAAGCCGCTGAACAAGGATATGCAGAAGCACAAAACAGATTAGGCATAATGTTTTCTTCGAGCGATTATGATTTGGAAATAAATTATGCCAAAGCCAAAGAATATTATGAACAAGCCGCAGAACAAGGGCTGAAACAAGCACAATTTAATTTAGGAAATATGTACAAACTGGGAAACGGAGTACCACAAGATTATGCACAAACAATTAAATGGTATAAAAAAGCAGCAGCACAAGAAGCCGCTCCTGCACAATACGGTTTAGGTGATATGTATGCCAAAGGCTTAGGTGTTAGAAATCCACGCGTTATTTACACATGGGGTTGAGAAAAATAAGCCTTCAAGACTTCGAAAGGTGTATCACCATTCAATCCCTTGTGAGGCTTAACTGTATTATAAAAGTTGATAAAACGAGCCAATTCTTTCTTCCTGTGTTCGCTATCAACAAACTCTATTTTAGCATCGCTTCGCTCGCAGAAACTTCGGCTTAATTGCTTCGCAAATCTTTATTGACTTTGTCAATAAAGATTTTGACTGCGTCAAAATAAGCTTCGTTTTATCATGCCACATCTCCATTAGAGTGCGAATCACTCGTTCCGCTTTGCCGTTCGTTTGTGGGTGTGCTGGTTTGGTAAATTTCTGGTTAATTCCGTTTTGAAAACAGGCAAAACCAAAGGGATGATGTGGCGTGCCTTTGTATTCTGTACCGTTGTCGGAATACACGCATTCAATCAAATACGGACAAGGCTCAATCGGTTATGTCAATATTCTTTCGCAAATTTAATTTCACTCGGTGATTATCGATAGGTTAAGTGATTAAATTTTTAAGCGG
>JAFZMY010000023.1 GCA_017553165.1 Neisseriaceae bacterium | reverse complement strand
TGTTTTTGCCTGTGGGCGTGGGCTTAATGGTGAATTATGCGGTAGTTAAAGAAGCCTTGCTGCCCTTGCTTGTGGCGTGTATTATGAGTTCCGCAATGATTTTGCTGTTAGTGGGTTTTTTAATTGAACGGCAAGAAAACAATGCGTTAAACAAGGAGCATAAAAATGTTTGACGCATTGCAAGAAATGCTTTTATCGGCTGTTGCCTTTTTGGGCTTGGGATTAGACGCATTGTGGGCTGTGCCTTTAACCATTATCACATTTTTGGCAATGCGAAAACTTGCACGAAAATTGCGTTACCCCATTTTTAACCCTTTTGTGTTGTCGTTATTATTGCTTATCCCTTTGTTATTATTATTAAATATTCCCTACGAACGCTATCGTTCAGCAAGCCTTTTAATTCACGAAACGCTGCAAATCGGCGTGGTGTCGTTAGCCTATCCTTTATACAAACAACTGCCAGACATTATCCGCCGCTGGAAAGTGTTGTTAAGCGTTTGTTTTTTAAGTGCTTTTATCGCTATGATAAGCGGTGTGGCGATTGTGTGGATTTTGGGCGGTAACGATGCGATTGCCGCGTCCGTGCTGCCCAAATCAGTAACCACGCCGATTGCGTTAGTGGTATCAGGCGAAACTGGCGGCATTGCTCCGATTGCTGCCGCCTGCGTTATGGTTGCAGGCATATTCGGCGTGATTTTCGGACACGCCCTGTTAAATGCGTTTCACATTAAAAGCAAGGCGGCACGCGGCTTGGCAATCGGTGCAACCGCCCATGTCATCGGCACGGCTCGCTGCAACGAAGTGGATAAAGACGAAGGTGCGTTCTCGTCTTTGGCATTAGTTCTATGCGGCATTTTCACCGCCCTAACCGCCCCTTTTATTTGGGCTATGTTGTTGAAATTAAAGGCGATATTTTAAGTTTTCAGGCTTCATGAAAGCACTTCCCATACAGGGAATTAGTCATTGCGAGCCGACAGACAGCCGTTAGCGATTTATCAATTAATTTAATTTCTTCATCGCTAATATTGTCAAAACGCATTGATTTTTTTAGATATTGTCTAACTAAACCGTTCGTATTCTAACTTCGCTTCGTCCGTTGAAACTTCGCCTTGATTGCTTCGCAATCTTCATTTATCGCATAGCGATAAATGTTTGCACTTCGTGCAAAAGGCTCGTTTTCATTGATTGCTCGTTTGATTAGAACAGTAAGGGGTAGCAAAAAATACTTCCACATTTTTATCTATAAGCCTTTGATATGCTTCAAATTTCAGACAATTGTCTAATGTAATGCTGTGGATTTTTGTTGCTTTTGAAAACTGTGTTTTCAGGCTGCGTTTGCGGTAAGCTTTTTGAGAACGTTTCTCATATTCAACCTTTAAAATCGTCTTGGAAAGATAAGAATAGTATGCAAAACCGAAGAACTTTCAATCTTAATCAAATTTGCACTTATTAGTTAAATGCACGGTTTATATGCTAATTGAATTGGTGAAAATTTTATATATCATGGAAATGGAAATTATCACTAATATAGCAGCAGATATGTAGGCAAGATACATTGCTACTTTGTCATTAATTAGTTTGCGATTGATGTGTATGAATAGTGGGAATAGGGTAATCCATAAGAGAATGCCACAGATTAATCCTGTTAGAGTTATACCAAATTTGTTTGATATGCCGGCTATGGTGGCTGAAATGCCTAACCAAAACATGATTACGTATGGATTAAGTAGGTTTAATAGCAGTCCTTTGATAAGGATTATTATGTGTCTGTCTTCGGTTATTGGTTTGACGCTGATTTTGTGTTTGGCATTGCGATATAGCCCCCATGCCATGTATAGCAGAAATAGACTACCCAAGATTGCTATGCTGTAAAAAATTATGGGCATGTGAATAATGCGTGCTATTCCAAACGATGATAAAAGTAAAAATATCGCATCGGCACACATTGCCCCTATACCTAACATTAACGCTTTGCTGTAACTATTTATAGCGTACGACATAATCAGTATGTTTATCGGTCCTATCGGTATTGCTACGCCTAATCCTAATAGTATTCCTTGTAAATATTCGTGCATTTTGTGATTGCTTTTTGAAGTTTGTTGTTTATAAAGTCTGCCGGAAAAGTTTTCCGGCAGTGTATTTTTTATTGTAACTTATTGTTTTATATAAATCTTCCTCCTTTTACTTTTCTTGCTCCTAAACCTTGTGCCAAAGTATGATTGCGTAAGTGATGAGTTAGGGCAACGGCTAATGCGTCAGCCGCATCTGCTTGTGGTGTGTTGGATAAATGCAACATTTGAACTATCATGTGTTGCACTTGTTGTTTGGCAGCTTTACCTTGACCTACAACTGCTTGTTTTACTTGTAATGCAGAGTATTCAAACACCGGTAAATTCTTGGTGGTTAGAGCAGCAATGGCAGCTCCACGAGCCTGACCTAACATTAATGTGGAAGATGGATTTATATTCACAAATACTTGTTCTATTGCAGCAACCGTAGGGCGGTATCTATCAATAACTTCAAAAATATCATGAACAATAGTATGAATGCGTTCCGGCAGACTTGCATTAGGTGTGGTTTTTATACAGCCAGAAGCTACGTACTGCACATTGCGTCCAGATGTATCAATCACACCAAATCCAGTAACACGACTACCTGGGTCAATTCCAATTATTCTCATAAAATCAAAAATTAATATTAGCTTAATGAAATTTTTGCAATCAAATTTTAAATTGTTTTCCGGCAGACCTAAATCTAATATCTAATAGTCTGCCGGAAAATATATAACATATTGTTTAGAATAAATTTTCTAAACCACCGTTGTTTTTATTAGGAGGTGGTGCTGCCACTGTCGGTTGAGGTTGTGGTGCTGTCTGCATATCCTCTTGTGCAATCGGCAAAATTTCATTTAAGTCATCAAATTCAGTGTCTTCTGCACGATTGTCAATTGCTAATGCAGGATTAGTAAATTGCCATTCTTGGTAATAGTACTCACCACCAGTATTTACAACGCCTTGTGGCATGGTTTTGTTTTCAACCTTTATATCTTTGAGAGCATAACTCATATAATCAATCCAAACTGGTAAGGCAATTCTGCCACCAAAACCAGCACGCCCCATAGTACGAGGCTTGTCAAAACCAATATAAACAGCAGTGGTTAAAGACGGAGTATAACCTACAAACCAAGCGTCTTTTTGATCGTTAGTTGTACCGGTTTTACCAGCAATATCATCACGTTTCATCTTTTTATATGCTGTTGCCGCAGTGCCATGACGAGTTACATCTTTCATCATCTGATACATAATAAAAGCGTTGCGTTCATCAATAACACGTGGTGCAGTTTTAGCAGCAACTAATGGTTCAGTACGTGCTACTAAATTGCCTTTATCATCGTAAATGCGGTCGATAATATAAGGTGCAACACGATAACCACCATTAGCAAATACCGAATACGCACGAGCCATTTCCAAAGGCGTTACCGAACCTGCACCCAAAGTCATTGTTAATGATTTAGGCTGACTTTTTGCTGAAAAACCAAAACGTTGCACATATTGATGAGCATAATCTGTACCAATTGCCATTAAAATACGTACTGAAACCAAGTTTTTAGAAGCAGTTAAAGCTTGGTGCATGGTCATTAAACCATTGTATTTGCCATCAGAATTTTGTGGTTCCCAAGCCGTACCACGAGGTCCCAAACCTGGTAAGGATAAAGGTGCATCATTAATCAGAGTGGAAGTAGTCATTCCTTTATCCAAAGCCGCAGAATACACAAACGGTTTGAATGTTGAACCAGGCTGACGTAAAGCCTGTGTCGCACGATTAAATTCTTTTTGATAAAAATCGTAACCGCCAACCATAGCACGAATCGCACCAGTATTAGCATCAATAGAAATTAGAGCACCTTGTAATTCAGGTATTTGCGTTAAAGTCCAAGAATTATCCTTGTTCTTAATTACACGTACCACTGCACCAGGACGAATCTGGCGATTAGCAAATTTATCATTATTAATCGCACGACTAACATACGCCATTTGCTTACCTTTGAGTAATACAGGAGCTTCTTCACCCTGAATACGTAAGGTTAAACTATCTTTATCAGCAGCAGTTACAATTGCCGGAATCATATTTCCTACAACGTGCAAATTTGCAACATATTGATTTATCTTGTCGTTTAATTCTTCTTGTTTGAACTTGCTAAAATCAATAAAAGATTCCGCACCTTGAAATGATTTGTCTTTATCAAAATCTTTCAAAGTGTTACGTAAAGCTTCAGTTGCTTTTTCCTGATCTTTTACATCAACTGTTGTATAAACGCGAAAACCATTCGTATAAGCACTATCTCCATACTTCTCATACATCAGTTGGCGTGTCATTTCTGCCACATAAAGAGCATTAGTATTAATCCCCAATTTTTCCGATTCATAATGCAGCTCTTCAGTTTTAGCTTCCTCGTATTGCTCTTTGGTAATCATGTTTAATTCCAACATGTTGCCTAAAATATACAATTGACGTGCTTTGGCACGTTTAGGATTAACTTTGGGATTAAAAGCAGAAGGAGCCTTCGGTAAACCGGCTAACATCGCAGCTTCCGCAATATCTAACTCACTAACAGGCTTGTTGAAATAAGCACGAGAAGCAGCGGCAAAGCCATAAGAACGTTGCCCTAAATAAATTTGATTAAAATATAACTCTAAAATCTGTGCTTTACTCAAAGAACGTTCAATCTTATACGCCATTAAAGCTTCATTAAATTTACGCGTAAAAGAACGCTCATTAGTAAGGAAAAAATTACGTGCAACCTGTTGTGTAATAGTACTTGCACCAGATTCAATCTTGCCAGAATGAAGATTACTTAACGCAGCACGTGCAACACCAATTAAATCAACACCCCAGTGCTCATAAAAACGCTTGTCTTCGGCAGCAATTACCGCATACACCAATACATCAGGAAACTTATCAATCGGAGTAAACGACCTGCGTTCTTCACCATAAACGCCAATCAATTGACCATCAGCAGAGTAAATCATTAAAGGCATTTTAGGTTGATAACGTGTGATTAAGTCCAAATCAGGCAACTTCGGATAAGCAATTAATACCGCAATCGCTAATAATCCAACACCTAACAAAATGGCACTCAAAAACAGAGTGAAAAGTGTTAAAAAAATTTTTTTCAGCATGATGATGAGTTTAAAAAAAGTAAAATTATGTTGCACGAAGTATAAAGATAAAGTTAAGCTAATACCAGCATAAAGAAAGCGCAGTGAATGCCATTATTTTTTAACATTGAAGGATTATTACAATGCGTTTGGGAAACAACAAAGACAAAAAATCGGCAAGTTCATCGCCGAGCCTTGGAGGGCGTACGTTTATCGGTATCGATGTCAGCGATCATGCTGTCAAAATGGTGCAGATTTCGGGACGTTCAGCTGACCAAATAAAAGTGGAAAGTTGTGCAGTAACTCCTTTGTCGCAGGGTGTGGTTACCAATGGAAAGGTAACAAACCCCTCCGAATTAGTGGTAACTTTGCAACAAACCGTTAATCGAATGGGTAGCGTATCGAAAAATGTTATTTTCGGTGCACCTAATGGTATCGTAACCACACAAAGTTTTGTTTACGATCCCACGAGTGGAGTTTCTTTGGAAGAATCAGCCTCATTCGAAGCAACTCAAATTTCTGCCTTGGACGATATTAATTTCGACTTCCAAGCAGTTGGTGATTCAAGCAGAAAAGGTCAAAGCGTAATTCTTGCTTTGTCCAAAAAAGAAGACCTTGAACCATATTTGGCAGTTTTAGATGAAGCAGGATTGAATCCTGCGTTAGTGGACGTTGAACCTGTTGCTCGTGCAAACGCATATTTCTGGTGGATTAATAAAAATTCAAGCGATTTAGAACAATCTGCCGTTGTAACTTGTGATATTGGTTTGGAAGTATCACAAGTAAGCATCTTGCAAGATGGAGCAATTCTATATAAACAAGATTTCCCAGTTGGTGGTAAACATCTTACTCGTGAATTGCAAAGAGAATGTAACGTGAGTGCAACAGAAGCAGAGCAATTGAAAGTATCCAACAGCAAGCCTAAAGAATATCAAGCTGTTGCAGATAAATTTAATTTGCAAGTTGCACAAGAAATACAACGTGTATTGCAATTCTTCTACACAGTTTCTGGTTCAGAAAATGTTAAAAAGATTGAAAGAATCTTCTTAACTGGTGGTGGTTGCCAAAGTGTTGGAATTGCCGAAAGTGTTACTACACAAAGCGGTATTCAAACACAAATTCTTAATCCTTTGGAATATGCTTCTGCCTCTGGTAAAGTAAATCAGGAACAGTTTAAACAAAATGCTTCACGTTATACCGTTGCATTTGGCTTGGCATTAAGGGGGTTAGTATGATTAAATTAATTGGACTTAATTTATTGCCGTATCGTGAAATAGCACGGCAAAAGAAAAAAGCCGAATTTAACCGAATGATGATAGCGGCAATGATTTTAGGTTTTGTTTTAGCTGGTGTTGTTTGGTTCTTGTTAAATTCTCTTATCAATGACCAAGAAGGCAGAAATCAAACATTACGCGATGGTATTGGTGAGTTAAATAAAAAAATAGAACAAGTTAAAGAGTTAGAAGAACGTAGAGATGCGTTTTTGGCACGTAAGAACAAGATTGAAGAGTTGGAAAATGAACGTTATAAAGCGGCAATGATTTTCAACGATTTAAATCGCTTAATGCCAGATGGTACTTTCCTAACTCATATCCAAAGTAAAGATGGTACTCAATATAGTTTTACAGGTGTTGCTTTGAGTGATAGCAAAGTTGCAGCCTTTATGAGATCTTTACCCAGCACAGGTTTGTTTGAAGAAGCAAAATTGGTTGAGATTAAGACTGAAAAAGGAGTCCAAGTCTTTACTGTGGAAACTAAATTAACACGCAAAGTTGATGCTGTTAGCAAAAAACAGGCAAAATGATGAATAAGGGAGATTAGATATGGCATCTAAATCATTTGATATACACGATATGCACTTGCAACCTATGTGGTTTAAGTTGCTGTTGGCAGTCTTGATAATTGTAGTTATTTTAGGAGCAGCATACCTTTATAAGTACAGAGAACAATTAGAAGAGTTAGAAATAAAAAAGGCAGAAGAAGAAAATACTCTTAAACCTGATTATTCTGAAAAAACACGGAAAGCAGCAATGTTACCTGTTTTGGAAGCAGAGTTAAAGCAATTGGAGGAGGCATTTGCTATTTTGGTTAAGAAATTACCAACTGACGCAGAAGTGCCAAATCTAATTCAAGAATTGAATCAAGCTGGTTCGAACAATAGTCTGCAAATGTCTTCTACTCGACCATTGAAAACTGAAAAAGATGATGCTGTTGAAATTCTACCGTATGCTATTTCAACAAGCGGTAGTTATGATCAATTCACTTCGTTTGCCAAAGATGTTGGAGGTTTATCTCGCATCATCGTATTGGACGCTTTGAATGTTACTACTGATAGTAACGGTAAGATAAAATTGGAAGCGAGAGCAAATACCTATAAAGCATCGAAGGATTATGTTGGTAACAAAAAACCTGCTGATGCTGGTAATGCAGCACAGTAGTTGAAAGGGAGTAAATGTTTATGAAAAAATATTTATTATTGATGTTGCCAATGGTGTTGGTTGCTTGTACTCCACATAGTGATTTACGCGACTGGATGAAACAGGAAGACCAAGCTGCGGCAAAAGAAGCAGAAGGCAAAAAACCTAAACCAGTGGAACCACCAGTTTATAAGCCGTATGAACCACCAGAGTTTTCGGGATTAAATGCTTTTGATGGAACTCGTTTGAGTTTGGCTCGTAATAGTGATTTAGGACCTAACGCACCTGATCTCAATCGTCCGAAAGAGATTTTGGAAGGGTTCGGTTTGGATCGTGTTGAATATGTTGGTTCTTGGGAAAAGAATGGACAAAGAATTGGTTTTGTCAAGATAGATGGTCATGTTTACACGGTTAGAGTTGGTAACCATTTAGGTACAGATTTTGGTGTTGTTAAAGAAATTCGTCCCAATGAAATTGTTCTTGATGAAACTGTACAAAATTCCGAAGGCGAATGGTTACACCGCTCGGCAGAGATTCCGCTTGTTATGAAATAAAATTAATGAGGTATAAAATTATGAAAAATGTTGCTGTGAAAGCATTATCTGGTTTGGGTTTGTCAGTATTGATGGCTTCTGCTTGGGCTGGTACCATTCAAGACATCAAAGTCACCAATGTTGATAACAATCGCAAGATTGTAAAAATTTACTTCCAAGGTGGAGCCGTTGTTCCTCAAGGATTTATGACAGATACACCACCACAGGTTGCATTGGATTTTGCTAATACCAATTTAGGAGTACAGCAAAATGCCTTGCAATATAATGATTCTTTGCTAAAAGGTATTTCAGCAGCTTCACAAGATTCTCGTACTCGTGTGGCATTAGCTTTGAACAAAAAAGGTCAATATCAAGTTGAACGTAAAGGTCCAAATGAGATTTGGGTTCATTTGAATGGTGGTGGTGCACCTGTAAGTGCACATACAGGTGATGCACGTTACAATCCTGTTAATGTATCGGTAAGCAAAGAGCAAAATCAACGTGCAATTAGTGAATTTGCAAAAGCAGGTGATTCTAAACAACCTGTTAATGTTGAAATGAAATTCAGCAAAAATGCCAAAGGTGCAGGGGTAATGGAATTTACCATGCCTGCTAAACACTCTGAACCTAAAATTGAAACTTCAAAAGGTTCTGTAACTTTGGTTTTCCCAGATGTTCGTTTGTCTCCAAGTGCACAGAAAACTTATGACGTGTCGGAGTTTGATACACCTGTTCGCAAAGTTGCATTGAAACGTGTTGGTAATAACACCAAGATAACTATTGATAACAGTAATTCTGATTGGGATTATTCAGTAAAAGATAATGCTGGTGTATACACTGTTAGCATATCTCCAAAAGGTAGCTTATTTAATAGTTTAGATGAAAAACCTCCGGTAAAATCATTTAAAGGTGGTCGCATTACATTAGACTTCCAAGATGTTGATGTACGCACTATCTTGCAAATTATAGCCAGAGAATCTGGTATGAATATCGTTGCCAGCGATACTGTTAATGGTAAGATGACACTTAATTTACGTGATGTACCTTGGGATCAAGCTTTAGATTTGGTAATGCAAGCACGTAATTTGGATATGCGTCGCAATGGTAATGTTATAAATATTGCCCCACGTCAAGAATTGCTCAACCAAGATAAAGCAATTATGCAAGGTCAACGCGAACTCAATGAAATGGGACCATTGCTTTCTCGTACTTTCCAATTAAAATATAAGAGTGTGGAAGACTTTAAGACTGTATTGAAGTCAGTAGAGAGTGGTAATAGTTCGAATGCAGCTACTAATACGATGCTTAGCGGTCGTGGTAGCGTGATGTTTGACGTTGGTACTAACACCTTGATTGTTACTGATGTACAAAATGTAATTAATAAATTTGAAAAATTAATTGCACAATTGGATGTGCCTATTCGTCAGGTAATGGTTGAAGCACGTATTGTTGAGGCCAATGAAGGTTTCTCTCGTGAATTAGGTGTTCGTTGGGGATTGGGTTCCATGGACGGATATAATGGTAATGAGAGAACTTATAACGGTTACAAAGGAGGTATGAGTAAAGACCTATGGACTCCTGATATAACAAAGAAAACAGTTACTCAAGGTGATCAATCATATGAAGTAATTGATAAGATTAATTGGGATTTACCAAATGTTAATCTTCCAGTATCAGCAGCTACTACTGCTTTGACATTATTCAGAAGTACTGCTCACAATTTTATCGGTTTAGAACTTTCTGCTATGCAAGAAGATAACCGTGGTAAAGTTGTTTCCAGCCCTCGTGTATTGACACAAGACCGTAGAGAAGCAAGTTTGTCTGATGGTGAAGATGTTCCTTATCAAGTTTCTTCTTCAAGTGGTGCTACTTCTATTCAATGGACGCAGGCTGTTACTGGCTTGAAAGTAACTCCACAAATTACTCCTGATGGTAATGTGATTATGACTTTGAGAGTAATGAAAAACTCAATTAGTCGTTACACTCCAAATGGCGATCCAGTTATTGCTAAAAAAGAAGTTGAAACAACTGCTATGGTAGAAAACGGTGGTACTATGGTTGTTGGTGGTATCTATGTTGAAGAAAACACCAATGATAATGGTAAAGTACCATTGCTTGGTGATATTCCAGTACTTGGTAATTTGTTCAAACATTCTACTCGTAACAACAGACGTCGTGAATTGTTGATTTTTGTAACACCACGTATTATTGATACAATGAATACTGGTTCACTAGATTATTAATCATCAATTATTTTAGTTGTTTTTGATAAAACTGCCTATTGAAAAATAGGCAGTTTTTTATAGTCTAAACTCTGCCAATTCGTAAGTTTTTTGTAAGATCAAACATTTGTAAACTCCTGCAAAACCGGGTTATGTCAATATTCTTTCGCAAATTTGCACTTGTTAGTTGAATGCGCGTTGTTAGATTTTCACAACCGTTTAAATTTAACTCTCGCAAATTAGACAACTGTCCAATACTTTCAGGCAGGGTTTCAAGATTTTCGCAACCATTTAAATATAATGTTTGCAAGTTTTGCAAGTGGCAAATACTTTCAGGTGGTATTTTAAGATTTTCGCACCAACCTAAATTCAATTCTTGCAAGCTTTGCAACTGGCAAATAGTTTCAGGCAAGGTTGTCAGATTTCCACAACTGCTTAAACCTAATGTTTGCAAGTTTTGCAACTGCCCAATGCTTTCAGGCAAAGTTGTTAGATTTTCACAACCGTTTAAATTTAACTCTTGCAAATTAGACAACTGTCCAATACTTTCAGGCAGTGTTTCAAGATTTTTACAATCTCTTAAACCTAATGTTTGCAAGTTTTGCAACTGACTAATGCTTTCAGGTAGCGTTTCAAGATTTCCACAATCGCTTAAATCCAATTCTTGCAAGGCGTGCAACTGCCTAATGCTTTCAGGCAAGGTTGTCAGATTTCCGCAACTGCCTGAATACAATATTTGCAAGTTTGGCAACTGTCCAATACTTTCAGGTAGCATTTCAAAATTTTCGCAACCATTTAACCCCAATGTTTGCAAATTTTGCAACTGACTAATACTTTCAGGCAAAGTTGTCAGATTTACGCAACCGCTTAAAACCAATGTTTGCAAGTTTTGCAACTGACTAATATTTTCAGGCAAAGTTATCAGATTTACGCAACCGTTTAAATACAATTCTTGCAAGTTTTGTAACTGTCCAATGCTTTCAGGTAGCGTTTTAAGATTTTCGCACCAACCTAAATTCAATATTTGCAAGTTTTGCAACTGTCCAATACTTTCAGGCAGCGTGGTGATGCGTTCATCTTCTAACTCTAACTCGGTTAAAGTTTTTAAATGTTCAGGAAACGCTTCAAAAGGCGTGTTGTTTTTTTGCAATTCAAACAGTTGTTGAATAATTTCGTTTGCGTTTGTCATTTAAATTACTCCTAAATCATTTTCAGGCTGCCTGAAAAGTGTTTGACTGGTTAATTTTTGTTGAATTTCGTTTTTCAACAAATTTAACATTTTTTCTCCGTGTTTTTGTGTGGTTTCTTGTGTCCAGTTATTTTCTTCGCTCATTAGTTTTAATTTTGGACTTTGTTCTATAATGCTTGGATAAGTTGTAACTTTGGCTTGTGGGTCTAAATTTGAAAATTTTGAATTGCCAGAAACCGTAATTAAGGCTAAATTTCCGAAACTATTTAAATTTTCATTATTCCATTTATCTTTTTCTGTTGGATTTTGCGGATAAAAATGCTCGATTGAGTTTCTAAATTGAAACTGGAAATTTTCAATACTCATATTTTGAACTTTTTTATCTCGAATTAACATATAATCCAAATATGTAAATACAATTCTATCAAACCCAAACCCACTTTGACTTTCATATTTCGATTCTTCTATTTTTTCACAAGCATATTTTTCTAATAATTCTATTAAATCAATATGTTCATTTTTACCTAATTCAGTAAGTGTTTTTGCAATCCAGTGCATTGTTTTGGGTGAAGTATAGGTAACCCTTAATGCAGATTGCAACATTCTTAACTGACCTGTTTTTGTTTCTTCATCATTATAAGTTAATTTATAATTTGGCTTATCACCTTTTTCATCTTTATATTTTTCTAATCTTTGCAAAGACCACTTGCCTTCTTCTTTGTAATCTCTTGCAAATTCACGCTTGATAATATATTTATCAAATAAAAATTTATATTTTAGTAGATTAAAAATGAAATTTTTAGCATTTTCTGAATTTTCCCAATGTTTTTCTAATGTTTTAATAAATTTTTTATCATCAAGACTTGAATCGTTTTCATCTTGTGAATTGTTTTGCAATGTTAATGCTTCATTAACAATTAAAAGAAAATTAGGAAATGAAATAATAGATTCAAATCGTTCATTTTCTTCTTTTTTATCAGTTTTTTCATCTTTTTCTATTACTAAATTTTGTAATTTATTGAATAAAGAAAATTTTTCATTTTCTGATTTTTTATTTTCATTTTTTATTTTTTCAATAGAATTTAAGCAAAAACTATCCCAATTATCGCCAAAAATTTTTGCCCTATTACTTTTATCAAAATTCATCTGAATATAACTATCCATTTGCGAACAGTTATCCCAAATTAAGGCTGAAACTTCTTTATACTCATCATCTATAATACTTAAAATTTTACCTTTTGCAATTTCGTGCAGTTCTAACTGTTCCCCACGAGTATTCATAATTTCAAAATAATGGTTCAGGTTAATTTGTTTGGGAACTTGAACTCTTATAATTAAAATGTTTTTCAATTTATTTTTAAATTCTTCTTTGTTTATTTTTTCTGTTTTGAAAAAATTTTCAATGATATTATATCCACTAATAATTTCTTCTGAATAAACCCTATCTTGTTTTAATTCTTTTTTATCATATAATTCTTTTAATGTTCGATTTGATTTATCTCGTGCTTCAAATCGCAATGAGTTTGCAGATAAAGTATTTTCTTGTAAATAAGTCAAAAGTAAAAACAGCGTTGTTAATCGTTGTTGTCCATCGATAACAGAAAATACATTAGATTCGATTTCATCAACAATTAAGTTACCAAGATAATGTTTGTTGCCTGAAAAATCGCATATATCATTCAAAAGTTGTTCAATTTCACCTTTTTCCCAAGCGTAATTTCTTTGATAAATAGGAATAATATATTGACTGTTTTCAAATATATTTTTCACATTTAATTCTTCTGGCTGTTTTACTTCTGAGTAGTTCATTGTTTTGCTCCAAAAAATGTGTTCCATATGGTTTTATACTCTTCTGTTTTATTTTCTGTTTTACTTTTTAAATCTTTTTCTAAAATTTCACCTAATAAAATAGTATCTAAATCTTTGGGGTATTTCATTTCTGAAATTTTTTCAAAAAGATTTAATCCATTGTTTATTCTTTCATGTTCTCCAAGTGCATATTTATTGATTGATTCTTCACGAACTGCTTGCATAACTAATCTTAACGAAAAAGCCCACTTGCTAAAAAAATAAATTCTATTTTTGGTTAATTCTTCTTCGTTAAATTTATCAATAAAAAACATAATAATGTTAATCAGTAAATTTTTAACATATTTATCACCAGTGATTTTTATTTCAATGTTTAAATTTTTTAAATTTTCATCAACAATTTTTTCTGCTTTTTTAGAAAGATTAAAATAATAAAGCGTATAATAAAAAAATCGTTCTCCTGCAATCAATGGCTGTGTTAATTGAAATTGATTGATTTTTTCTGAATTTGTTAATTCATATAAATTTTTATCGTTAAAATGTTCAATAAATAAATTTGCTGCTTTATGATAAATGGCATAATTGCTGTTACTTTCTTTTTTTATTCCTTTGAATGTGTTGATTTCTTTTGTTGAATAATATAATCCGTATTTTCTTTTGTACCAACGCACCAAAGGATATAAATGATTTTTAAAAAATAGGGCTAAATTTTTTTGGTTTTCATTTTCCCAATCATTGATAATTTTAATTTTTTGCTGTTCATCACAATCTTTCATCTCACGCAAATGATAAGATTTTAATAAATCATGCGGTGCTAATGCTTTACCCCTTGAATTTTGAGAATCAAAAAATTGAAATGCTTCTTGTTCGCTATCTGCAATAATTTTAACAAACGAACATTTTTTAAATAAATATTCTTTAAAATTTTCTTTATCATTTTGCAAATCATCAACTTTTTGTTTTAATATTCTGTAATTATTAACAATAGACTGACTTGATAATTCATTAAAAGTTAATGATTTTGAGATATTTTCATCTCTTACTAAACAATAAATCAAAATACTTAATGTTGTAACTCGTTGTTGTCCATCAACGATATTGTATTTATTATTTTCTTTATGCAAAATAACAGAGCCAATTCTATATTCTGGTATTTTTTCTTTATAAGCAGAATAAATATCATTAAATAAAGTCAAAGCAGTTTTTGTTGTCCAACGATAAGGACGCTGATAAATAGGTATTGTCAAGTTTTCCTGTAATAATTCTTGACAAGTAATGATTTTGTGTTTTTTACTGCGTGAATTGCTCACTTTGTTATCCTTGATTTATTTGGGTGATTTATTTGTTTTCAGGCAGCCTGAAAAGATATGATTATAAACCGAATTTACAGTTTTTTGGCAGAAGCAATCGCCATAATTTGACACCTCTCAAAAAAAAATTTCGTACGGGGGTGCTTTGTCAAGCACCCCCTATACAGTACTGTATAGGCGTTGCAGACAAGAAAAAAACGCACACGGCGTGGGTGTTTGGGGTAGGGCGTTTCAGGCTGCCTGAAAGATTTTTTGCATTGTCGTTTTTTGGGATAGGCGCATTTGTTATAGCAGGGAGATTGCGTACGACTACATAGTTAAATGGGGTTGCCACGATTGCTTACGCAATCTCGCAACGACACAGCAGTAAGCGATAAATCGATAACTGCTGTCTGTCGGCTCGCAATGACAGGTGGGGGCTTGTCGGTGGGCTGACACGCCCACCCTATAACAAAACCTGCGGTTTTGCGGTGGGTTAGCAAACCCACCCTACAAAGGTAC
>JAFZMY010000022.1 GCA_017553165.1 Neisseriaceae bacterium | reverse complement strand
TCGGAATCACTGTCAGAGTCTGAATCACTGTCAGAGTCTGAATCACTGTCTGAATCAGAGTCGGAGTCAGAGTCAGAATCACTGTCGGAGTCAGAGTCGCTATCGGAATCTGAATCGCTATCGGAATCTGAATCGCTGTCGGAATCGGAGTCGCTATCGGAATCACTGTCGCTATCGGAATCTGAATCGCTATCGGAATCTGAATCGCTGTCAGAGTCTGAATCGCTATCGGAATCTGAATCGCTATCGGAATCTGAATCGCTGTCGGAATCTGAATCACTGTCAGAGTCTGAATCACTGTCAGAGTCAGAGTCGCTATCGGAGTCAGAGTCGCTATCGGAGTCAGAATCGCTATCGGAGTCAGAATCGCTATCGGAGTCAGAATCGCTGTCGGAATCGGAGTCAGAGTCGCTATCGGAATCACTGTCGGAGTCGGAGTCAGAGTCGCTGTCTGAATCGCTGTCGGAGTCTGAATCACTGTCGGAATCTGAATCGCTATCGGAATCTGAATCGCTATCGGAATCTGAATCGCTATCGGAATCTGAATCGCTATCGGAGTCTGAATCGCTATCGGAGTCTGAATCACTGTCGGAGTCTGAATCGCTATCGGAGTCTGAATCGCTGTCGCTATCGGAGTCAGAGTCGCTGTCAGAGTCTGAATCGCTGTCAGAGTCTGAATCGCTGTCAGAATCTGAATCGCTGTCAGAATCTGAATCACTGTCAGAATCTGAATCACTGTCAGAATCTGAATCACTGTCAGAATCTGAATCGCTGTCGGAATCTGAATCACTGTCGGAATCTGAATCACTGTCGGAATCTGAATCACTGTCGGAGTCCGCATCAGCATCACTATCCGAATCTGAATCTGCGTCAGCGTCTGAATCGGCATCGGCATCGCTTGAACCGCTGCCACCACCACCTGATGAACCACCACCAGAAGAACTTCCGCCACCTGATGAACTACCACTGCCCATATCAGAATCTGCATCTGAATCAGCATCGGCATCTGTGTCTATAATGGGATTGGGATTTGGTCGGGGATTAGGAGTAGGGCTTGAATTACCTGTTTTTTCTGAATCATTATTAGCAGCCATGATAATACCAGCACCTGCCACTCCGATTAGACCTAAACCGATTAATCCTAATGGTTGAGAACCTAATCCGGTAACCACTCCTGTAGAAGCTGCACCTCCAACACCGACTGCAACATTTTCACCTAATTGACCAATTTCACCTGCTAATAATGCGGATAAATGTGGTCCTTCTTGGGTAATAACGGTTTGACCGACTAACTCCCCACCGGCTTCCATTGGCGTATCTAAAATGGCAAAACATTGGTTTTCTGCACTACATTCAGCAAAGAAATCTTCAATTACCAACTGAACATCGTTAAAATTACTATTTAAAATCAAATCGTTATCTACTCTTTTTACTTGCAAATCTTGTGGATTTTTACCGGTTACATCATCGATTAATCGATATTGACTTCCCGGTGTTGCTTTGATTGTAATTTTACTACCTTGATTTATAAGTAAAAATTGAGGTGCAGATTCTTTTTTAACAGTGCTCAAGTGAAGTGCCATTTGGTTTTCTCCAATATGTGAAATGGGTGCAAAAATATCGTTGATTGTATCAATAAAAATAAGCTATGCAAACATTATTAAAAATTTAAATTGCATTAAAAACATTGCAGAATCAGAATAATCTTTTTTACACAGTACATAAAAAAAGACGGTTTTTAAAAACCGTCTTTTTTATTCACAAAACAATATTAGAGTAAGGAATTAGTATTCTAACATTACTTTAATGGCTTTGTGTTCTGCTGCTTTTTCAAACACTTTATAGGCTTCTTCCATTTCGCTGAATTTGAAGTGGTGCGTTGCCAATTTGCCTGGTTTCAATTTGCCAGAGCAGCAAGATTTCAGCAGCATTTCTGTGGTGTTACAATTAACCAAACCTGTGGTTAAGGTCATGTTTTTAATCCACAATTTTTCGATTTCAAAATTAACGGGTTGTCCATGAACGCCCACATTTGCCAAGCGACCGCCTTCTTTGATGATTTTTTGGCAAATGTCGAATGTGGCAGGATAACCTACGGCTTCCATCGCACAATCTACGCCGCGACCGCCTGTGATTTTCATCACTTCGGCTACTGCGTCTGTTTTGCCTGAATTAACGGTGTGAGTGGCACCCAATTCTTTTGCCATAGCCAAACGGTTGTCGTCCAAGTCAATCATAATGATTGTGGCAGGAGAATACAGTTGTGAAGTGAGCAATACGCTCATACCCACAGGACCTGCACCGATAATGGCAATGGTTTGACCTGGTTTTACACGACCATATTGCACGCCGATTTCATGACCTGTGGGCAGAATGTCGGATAACAATACAGCGGTATCGGTGTCCAAATCTTCGGGCAGTGGATACAAAGAATTATCCGCCCAAGGTGTGCGGACATATTCAGCGTGCGTGCCGTCAATCATATAGCCCATAATCCAACTACCGCCTTCGCTTTGGCAGTGTGCATACAGTTGTTTTTGGCAGTTTTCGCATTTGCCGCAGTGTGCGGTACAAGCGATGATGACTTTGTCGCCTTTCTTCCAACGAGTAACGGCAGAGCCTACTTCTTCAACCACGCCAATGCCTTCATGACCGAGAATACGACCATTCCATTGACCTGTTTTTTCTTTTGCTACTTGTTCAATTTCGGGGTTTTTGCCGTGCCAAATACCTAAATCGGTACCGCAAATGGTGGCTTTGGTCAGACGAATAATTGCGTCTGTGGGTTCAATGATTTTTGGATTAGGGCGTTCTTCAAAACGAATATCGCCTTTACCGTAATAGACCATTGCTTTCATGAATTATTCCTTTCAAAGGGTTGAAAAAAATTTCTGTGCAACCTACCACAGTGCTGTGGATTATAAACACTTTACCTGGTGATTAAATATGCTATTCAATTGTTAACCAGAAATTTTTGTGATTTATTTGATATATGTCATTGATGATGTTGTATTTGTTAAAAATAACTTGCAATTTATGATAAATGAGAGATTTATATCTATAAAATATTTTTCCGGCAGTGTTTGAAATTACACTGCCGGAAAGTTGTTTTTATTGATTATTTTGATAAAACAACAATTGCTTCTGCTTCTACTAATGCACCTTTGGGTAAAGATGCAACTCCTACCGCCGCACGTGCAGGGTGTGGACGTTGAATAAATTGCTCCATAACTTGATTAAAGGCAGCAAAATTATTCAAATCGGTTAAATAAGCATTAACTTTAACTACATCTTCAAAACTTGCCCCAGCAGCTTCGATTACAGCTTGTAAGTTTTTGAAAACTTGTGTTGCTTGTGCGGTAAAATCACCTTCCACTAATTGACCGCTTACAGGGTCTAATGGGATTTGTCCAGATAAATAAATTGTGTCATTAACACGTACCGCTTGTGAATATGCACCAATTGCAGCAGGGGCTTTGTCTGTATGAATAATTTGTTTCATAATTTTTCCTAATTTATTGTTACAAAAAAACGAAGCGATTATACGCTAAATTTAAGTTTAATCTTGTGAGTGCAAGCTATTTTTACATTTACATAAAGATAAATTGGTATGAATCAAAAGCAATTATTACGCAATCAGTTAAGAAACAACCGCAAAAGTGTTGATGATAAGCAACGTGTTGTAGCCGAAGCTTTGATATGTAGTTACTTAAAGCGTTTTATTCGCCGTGATATGAAAATTGCGGTATATCGTGCCATTGGTAGTGAAGTTAGATTAAATAACTTTATTCGCATGGCATTAAGACGTGGGGCAAAAATTTTTGAACCGGTTATTGATGTAAATTCACGCCGTTTGTGGTTTGTTGCATGGGGTAGTACTTTGTATGGTCATCATACGATTAAACAACGTATAGAAAATATGGATATTGTCGTGTTACCTTTATTGGGAGTTGATGAGAGTGGAATGCGTTTAGGGCAGGGCGGTGGCTACTATGATACTTCTTTATCGTTTTGCAAAAAAAGAAAACCGTTGAGAATAGGTGTTGGTTTTGCTTGTCAGATGGTAGAGTTTTTACCATCTGATGCGCATGATGAAAGGCTTAACGCTTTTGTATGTGAAATGGGAGTTAAGTTTTTTAAATAGTCTGAAACCTTTGCAAAATTAGTAGATGTGAGCAGATTTCAAAGTAAGACATAACAAGTAGAAAGGCTTGTCGTTGAAAAGCAACACAAACGTACGAAATGTGCAAAGAGATGCTAATTTTGCAAATGTTTCAGTCTGCCGGAAATATATTTTCAATTCTTGTAAGTGGCAAAAAAGTCTTTGTGCTATATTTAGCAACTTGTTTAATCTTAACATTTTAATTTTATATGTCTCGCCGTTTAATTTTTGGATTTCACAGTATTAACTCTCGTTTGCGTCAAAATGCACAAAGCGTAGAAGAAATATATCTTGACCATGCACGCCAAGATGCACGCATGAAACAACTATTAGAAAAAATTCAAAATACAACAATCCGTGTTATTACAACAGATAGTGAACGTTTGAATAAAATATGCGGCACCAATCAACATCAAGGAATAGCTGCATTTGTGAAACCTTTACCACAAAAGGATTTAGAAGATATTTTAGATGAATGTGAAAATCCATTTTTGCTGATTTTAGATGGCATTACCGACCCACATAATTTAGGTGCAATTTTGCGTACTGCTGATGCAATGGGAGTTAGTGCTGTTATTGCACCTAAAGATAATAGCGTTGGTATTAATGCAACTGTAAGTAAAGTTGCGTGTGGTGCTGCGGAAACCGTGCCATATATCACCGTAACTAATTTATCTCGCACAATGAAGGAATTAAAAAAACAAAATATCTGGATATTAGGTGCAGATATGGCAGGAGAAAGCGATTTATTCCATACCGAAATTCCCACAAATGTAGCTTGGGTAATGGGTTCAGAAGGTAAAGGTATGAGAAGATTAACGCGTGAAAATTGCGATTATTTAGTTTCCATTCCCATGTTTGGTACGGTAGAAAGCATGAATGTATCTGTTTCATGTGCGATGCTATTGGCAGAAACTCAAAGACAAAGATGTTGTAAATAAATAATAAAATATTTTTCCGGCAGACTTTTTAATTAATTGAAGTCTGCCGGAAAGATTTTTGTATATTGAAATTATTACAAAATTCATAGCAAAACAAATTGTAAATTATTCAAAAATAATTATTGCACTGCAACTGATGCTTATTTGACAGAACAAACATTAAGAGTAGAATAAAACACAGACGAAAGAGACATTATTGGAAAGTTTAATCCCTGCGGTGCTCGTGACGGCATACACTCCTTAGAACCAATAATGTTCGCTATGGCGGCTAAAATTTGATGGGTGTGCGCGTCTTATTTTAGATGTACCCGAAATTAAATGGAGTTGCCAACCTGATTGAAAGGTTCAAGCGAATTTTAGTCGAAACGACACCAGCGGGGATCCTAATTGAGGCAGAGATTTAAGTTTAAGTCTCTGTCTTGTTTTATAATATATTAATCAATATCTTGTAATGAATATCTACTAATTTAAGCTTAAATACTACAAGACTGCCGGAAAATTTTTAGTGAAATCTTACTAAATTATCTGTATTACAAGCGATTGATTTTATAATATTGTTATATTCTTCATGCAATGATGCTAATTTTTGCGTATCATATTACATGCACAAACTATTAAATCGAGACGAAAGAATATGAAGCAGGTCTTTTTGGATTTTGAACAACCAATCGCAGAACTCGTACAAAAAATCGAAGAATTACGTTTTGTACAAGATGATTCTGCCGTTGATATTTCTGAAGAAATCAAACGCTTACAAAAGAAAAGCGAAGAGTTAGTCAAATCGATTTACGCTAAACTTACTCCGGTGCAAATCGCACAAGTAGCTCGTCATCCGCAACGTCCATACACTCTGGATTATATTGCCAATCTATTTACCGATTTTGAAGAACTTCATGGCGATCGTGCTTTTGCCGATGATCCTGCAATTGTAGGTGGGATAGCACGTTTTGACGGTACTCCTGTGGTGGTAATTGGACATCAAAAAGGACGAGATACCAAAGAAAAAGTATTCCGTAATTTCGGTATGCCCAAACCAGAAGGTTATCGCAAAGCATTGCGTCTGATGAATTTGGCTGAAAAATTTAAAATCCCAGTGATGACTTTTATCGATACACCAGGTGCATATCCTGGTATTGGTGCGGAAGAACGTGGGCAATCAGAAGCAATCGGACGCAATTTATATGAATTGGCACGTTTGAATGTACCGGTTATTTGCACTGTAATTGGCGAGGGCGGTTCAGGCGGTGCTTTGGCTTTGGCTGTTGGCGATAAAGTAAATATGTTGCAATTTTCTACATACTCTGTGATTTCACCGGAAGGTTGTGCTTCTATTTTGTGGAAAACCGCAGATAAAGCCGCAGAAGCTGCTAACGCATTAGGATTAACCGCAAAACGCTTGCATCAATTAGGTTTGATTGATCGCATTATTCCAGAACCTATTGGTGGAGCACATCGCGATTATGATGCAGTGATGGAATCTGTACGCGAAGCATTAAGTGCCGATTTAGAAGAAGTAAGCGGCTTAGGCAAGGAAATGTTAGAAAAACGCTTCGAACGCATTATGAATTATGGCAAATTCAACGAAAATTAATCTAATCGAGGCTGTTTGCCAATCATGGTCGGAGAATTGTGCCGACCATTTTTCTTGTGAAATTGCCTTGTCAGGTGGTTTGGATTCAGTGGTATTGCTACATTTATTATGCAGTATCCGTCATCGTTTCAATATAAATTTAAGTGCCATACATGTGCATCATGGCTTGCAAAAAGTTGCAGATGATTGGGTGGTGTTTTGTCAAAAATTATGTCATCAATATCAAGTTCCTTTGCGTGTTGAATATGTAAATGTAGATAGCAATTCATCATTAGGAATAGAAGGCGAAGCAAGGGCTCAACGTTACCAAAAGTTTTCCGGCAGTGTTGCCACTGTTATTGCAATGGCACATCATTTAGACGATCAAATAGAAACATTCTTTCTATCGCTACTGCGTGGTGGCGGTGTGCGTGGTATGAGTGCCATGCCTGTAATACGAAACTTTAACCATAAAACATTATGGCGACCACTTTTGCAGTTTCCACGTAAACAATTAGAAGAATACGCAAAAACACATAATTTGCCATACGTTCAAGACCCAAGTAATGCAGATACTAATTATTTACGCAATTGGTTACGACATCAATTATTACCACAATGCGATAAACGTATCACATCATTTCAATCTCATATAGAGTCTGATATTCGCAGTATGCAAAATGCACTGGCGACAATAGATGAAATTGCAAAAAACGATTTATCCGATATTTGCCCCTGTGATGAAGTTTTGAATGTTAGCAAATGGAAAGAATTATCCCTTTCGCGTAGGGAAGAAGTTTTGCATCAATTTATCAAAAAACAAGTTTTAGGCAGTGTTAATACCCATTTATTGCAAGATATTTCTAAACATCTTTTCCGGCAGACTAAACAACATTATTGGCAATTGTCAGCTGGCAATTTATATTTACAATATGATTTTCTATGGTTTTTTTGCGGAACAATTCCTGAAAATTGTGTACAATGGCGACTTGCAGAAAAAGGTCTGCCGGAAAGCCTTATTAAAAAGCTACATTTAAGAAAAGTAGAGCCTGATGATGTTCTGCCTACTAAAATTGGGCATAAAAACGTAATAAAGCTATTGCAAGAACGCAAAATACCATTATTTATTCGTAAGCATTGGCAAGTTTTGGTTGATGAAAACGACATCTGTCGTGCAGTGGTGAATATTCGTTGCGATGAAAATGAAAGCATTGATAACGGATACATTCCCGCAATACCACAATTAAATCGATATTTAATGGAACTTTATTCGTAAATTAAGGTCTGTTTAAGAGTACTATAATTTTAATGGTTTTCTCACAAGATAAACTTAACCATGATTTAATGATTATGATTTTGATTTTGTTATGAAATAACCAATTAAATAGTATAAGATTAAATCAATAATAGAGTGTTACATGGATGATCGTCAAGTTGATCAGAATTTAGTTGAACGAGTTCAAAAGGGAGAGCAGGGTGCGTTTGACCTGTTGGTATCAAAATACCAACGCCGTCTGACACGTTTGCTATCTCGGTTTATCCGTGATGAACACGAAGTTGATGATGTGGCACAGGAAACGTTTATTAAAGCCTATCGGGCTTTACCCAATTTTCGTGGTGAAAGTGCTTTTTATACATGGTTGTATCGTATTGCGATTAACACCGCTAAAAGCTATCTATCAGTAGTTGGTAAACGTCCGATATTGTCTGGTGATGTAGTAAGTGATGATGATGAAGCAATGGACATCATCGAGCAGATTCCAGACTTAAACACTCCTGAAACTGAATTAGTTAACCGAGAAATTGCAAACACTGTAGAGCACGCAGTCGAAAGTCTGCCGGAAGATTTACGCCGTGCGATAACCTTGCGAGAAATGGAAGGCTTATCGTACGAGGAAATTGCCGAAGTGATGAATTGTCCAATTGGTACGGTACGTTCACGTATTTTTAGGGCACGCGAGGCAATTGCCAAAGAGTTACGTCCGTTATTGGACACGCAAGAAAACCAAAGGTGGTAATATGAAAAACACAACAAAACACGAATACATTTCAGCATTAATGGACGGTGAGTTGCTTGATAAAAAAGAATGTCAACAAACCATAGATGAATTATTGCAAAATGAAGATGCCAAAAAAGCTTGGCAAGAATATCATTTAATTCGTGATTGTCTGCAAAACCACCAAGGGCGAGATTTATACAAAAATATACATGTACGTCTTTTACAAGAAAAACCATTACAACAAGTGTGTAAAAAATGGCAATTTGCAGTCAATGATAATTTCTATCGCAAAACCGCAGCCATTGCAGCTGGATTATTAATTGTATTAGGTGTTTGGAATTTAATTCCAAATAGTAAAAACGAACCTGTTATTAATGTACAAGCTGTTGTTTCCCCAGTTGAAACAACAGACCAGCAATTAACTAATGTTTCTAATATAAATAAAGACGATGATAATCTATATAGCGAACATATTTATATTAGAGATGATAACTTACAAGATGCAAATATGATATTATTAGATAATCCATATATTCAAGCACATCAAAAAGCAATGAATACTAACGGATTAATGAGAGTTTCAGCATCTTCTGAAGAGGTGTATTAAATGCCAAGATATTCATATATATTATGTTTATCTACATTGTGTTTTTGCACAATTGTTAATGCAGCAGATGACACCCAAGAGTGGGAAGAATTACGAATTGCATCATGGTCAGAAAGAAATTTAAGTCTACAAGGTCAATATATACGTCAAGTACAACATGGCTTCTCGTCTTATAATATTTATCGTTTATACGATAAAAAAATAATGATAGATAGAAGGGTTGCCTTAAATGGTATCCCACGCGAAATTATCAAAACACCTGAACGAATTAGCTTTTATTCAATTAATTCCAAAGGTGTAACTCAAGCACATATGGATAGTGTTTTTCGCTTTTTAGATATGTTACCTGCGGATATAAATGTTTTACAAAACTCTTATACTGTTAGTCGTAAAAGTGATGATTGGATTGCAGGTAAAGAATGCCATTGGATTTTACTTTCTCCAAAAGATAATAATCGTTATACACAAGGTTTTTGTTTAAGTCCTGAAAGCGGATATTTGCCATTAGCACAAATTTATAAAAAAGGACAAAACACAGTTGAATTAAATCTATTCACCACATTAAAATTTGCCGAGCCAGAAGATAAATTAATCAAACCATCTAATAGTTTAACCATACATGATTCTTTGAATTTACCACCAGAACCAACAATGAATCATATTGTTAATAAAAAAATTAATGATAACTATATAAAAAGTCTGCCGGAAAGTTTCTTTATTTTAAGTAGTAAAGATATTGTATTGCAGTCTGATAATGCTAATACTCGTCATTATGTAATTAGTGATGGTTTGGTGCATATATCATTGTTTGTAGAAAATAATAGTCAAAACAAAGAATTATTATTACAAGGTGGTACTATAAATGGAGCGTTATCAATTGCATCTATTAGCAAAGAAAACGGAATTAAATTAACTGCGGTAGGTGATTTACCACCTAATGGTTTACGTAATTTAATTAACCATGTTAAAATTAAAGAAAACATCAATTAAAAACACACAATCATAGGATTTAATCATGAAATTTTTGCAACAAAAAATATTCTTGTTTTTTTACACAATTATCACAGTGTTTTTACTAACAGCATGTTTACCTAATTCTCCTGAAAAAATTGCTGAAAAATTTATGCGTGCAGTTTATAGTGGAGATTCCCAAACCGTTATTGATATGGTATATATCGAAGAAGAAAATAAAAATAAAGTTGGCATGGAAGAAATGTTGCGTGGTAAGTTAAAAATAATGGTAGATGATGCACATGACAAAGCCCAAAAACGTGGTGGTGTAAAATCAGTAAAATCGGATAAAGCAGAATATAGCAATAATAATCAGCAAGCAAAAGTAAAAGTACATGTAATCTTTAATCAAAATAATGAAGAAATTATTGAAGATGTAAAACTTATTAAAGATAAAAAAGTGTGGAAAATAAATATGTAATGCAAACTACATCACTAATTAATAATAAAACACATTTATTAGTGCATGTTTATAATTTTTCCGGCAGACTTAATATAAACATGTACTTTATAATTTATTAAATTATGCAAAATACTAATCAATTTTCACCATGGCGATTATCCACTGCACCAATGCTTGATTGGACAAATCGCCATTATCGTTTTATGGCACGCCAGTTAACAAAACGAACGCGTCTTTATACCGAGATGATTCATGCAAATGCTTTAATTTACGGTAAAAGTGAAGATTTTTTATTGCATGATGAATGTGAATATCCATTAGCTATACAATTGGGAGGCTCAAGTCATGAATCATTAGCACAAGCAACAATTATTGCTGCCAAAGCTGGTTTCAATGAAATAAATCTTAATTGCGGTTGTCCCAGTCCAAGAGTGCAAAAGGGTATCTTTGGTGCTTGTTTAATGAAAGATGCACCTTTGGTGGCTAAATGTATAAATGCCATGTTTGATGTAACTGATAAAGATATTACTATAAAACATCGTATTGGTTTAGATAATGACGAAGATTATAATATATTGCAAGATTTTGTAGCATATATTTCTGAAAAAACACCTTGTAATACTTTTATTATACATGCCAGAAATGCAATATTAGATGGTTTATCTCCAAAAGAGAATCGTGAAATTCCACCATTAAAATATGATTTTGTGTATCGTGTTAAAAAAGATTTTCCAAATTTAACTATTGTTATTAATGGTGGAATACATACGAATGATGAAATTAGCGAGCATTTAAGTTATGTAGATGGAGTAATGTTAGGACGAGTTATTTACCATCAACCTTTAATTATGCGTAATTGGGATAATATGTTTTTTAATGATAATAACCCGATAGTTAATGATGAAACTATTATTGAAAAACTTTATAGTTACGCATGTGATGAGCTTAAAAAAGGAGTGCCATTACGTTCTATTGTAACTCATTGGTTAGGGTTGTTTCATGGTTATTCTGGTGCTAAACGATGGAGACAAATATTATCAGATAGTAAGCAACTATCTTTGAATAAACCTGAATTAATTTACCATGCTTTTAATGAAATGAATAATTATGATAGGTTAAAATATTATAAATAGTCTGTCGGAAAGTGTTTTAAAAAAGCTTTCCGGCAGACTTCGAATTGTTTTTATAAGGAACTAATTTATGAAATCTAATGTTCAACTTAAAATATTAAATCCAAAGATTGCAGACTGCCTGCCTTCGTATGCAACTGATGGGTCTGCCGGAATGGATATTCGTGCTTGTATTGATGAGCAAATAGTTTTAGCACCGGGTGAATCTGCTTTGATTCCAACCGGTTTTGCAATTTATTTGTCTGACCCTACATTGGCAGCCGTATTATTGCCACGTTCAGGGTTAGGACACAAAAATGGCATTGTCTTGGGAAATTTAGTTGGATTGATTGACTCCGATTATCAGGGTGAAGTAAAGGTATCATTGTGGAATCGTTCGCAAAGTGAATTTGTTATTGAACCATTAGCACGTATTGCACAAATGGTAATTATTCCTGTGATACAGGTGAATTTTGATGTGGTAGATGAATTTGTTGCATCAGAACGAGGTAATGGTGGATTTGGTAGCACCGGACGTTTATGATTTTGATTTTTTTACAATTGGATAATCATTGGGCAGATTAAGTTTAAGAGACTCCTGCAAAACTGGCATCTGTGGCATATTTCGTAACGTTGTGCGTTGCTCTAAACGATAGCCTTTCTTACTTTGTTATGCCTTCGATTTAAAGTGCTACTACGTCTCGAACTCATCTCACATCTACCTGTTTTGCAAAGGTTTCAATCTGCTTCTGGCTAATTTAAATAACATTGTATATAGTCGTCTTGTCAAAGCTGTTACGCTGACTTTATCTTGTGTGTATGAATGTAGTATGGATTATCTTTGATACGAAAGTTAATTGAGTGTTTTTATGTGGTTTCATTACACTATTATCTTTTAAGAAACTCCTGCAAAACCTAATTTTTGAAAAAGAAACGACGTAGGGTGGGCATCCTTGCCCACCAAACCGCACGATAGGTCTGAATAAGAATCGTTGAAATACAATAAATTAACGCATACGGCGTTATGGTGGGTTGTGTTGTCCCTCCCTACGGCAGGATTAAATTTTTGTTTCTGATAGGGTTTTGCAGGAGTTTCTTTAAATAAGTGTGAAGAACGATATAAATTTCTACATTTAAATTTTTTCCGGCAGACTATAAAATATATTTATTTAATTAAATAGTATAAATTCATGATAGAATAACGACCTTTGTTTGTATAACAAACAAAATTTTTCGTAATCGTTCAAGCTTACCTGAAACACTAATTAAGTAAATTAATATCGTTTCTATAGCAAAACTATGAGACGTTAATGATAGTCTTGATAGTTTTTGTTTTTAAAATACTATGAATCAATAGTCTATTTAATTAGAGTTTCAGTGCTTGGCGATTGTTATTATATTGATTATAAAGGAAATAATATGTTTAACAAACATACAAAAACATTTCAATACGGCAATCACACCGTAACACTTGAAACAGGCGAGATTGCTCGTCAAGCGTCTGCTGCGGTTAAGGTTTCTATGGGCGATACGGTGGTTTTGGTAACTGTGGTGGCTGCCAAAGACATTAAAGCAGGTCAGGACTTTTTTCCCTTAACCGTTGATTATTTAGAAAAAACATACGCCGCAGGCAAAATTCCTGGCGGTTTTTTCAAACGCGAAGGCAAACCGTCTGAAAAGGAAATTTTGACCAGCCGCCTGATTGACCGCCCCATTCGTCCGCTGTTCCCAGAGGGTTTTTATCACGATGTGCAAATCGTAGCCATGGTGGTGTCGCTTGACCCTGAAATTGATTCCGACATTCCTGCGATGATCGGTGCGTCTGCCGCTTTGGTTTTATCAGGCGTGCCGTTTGCAGGCCCAATCGGTGCGGCTCGTGTGGGTTATATTGACGGACAATATGTATTGAACCCCACAAAAACGCAATTAGAAAAAACCCAGTTAGATTTAGTGGTGGCAGGCACTGCCAAAGCGGTTTTGATGGTGGAATCCGAAGCACAG
>JAFZMY010000021.1 GCA_017553165.1 Neisseriaceae bacterium | reverse complement strand
GTTTATGGCGATAATGTGTGGTTGCCTGCTGAAACTTTGGACGCTTTGAAAGAATATTCCGTGTCCATTAAAGGCCCGATGACAACCCCTGTGGGCGGCGGTATTCGTTCTTTGAATGTTGCCTTGCGTCAAGAATTGGACTTATATCAATGCGTGCGTCCTGTGCGTTACTTTAACGGCGTGCCGTCCCCATTAAAAGATCCGTCCAAAACCAATATGGTGATTTTCCGCGAAAACACCGAAGACATTTACGCTGGCATTGAATGGGAAGCCGAAACACCTGATGCGAAAAAAATCATCGCATTCTTGCAAGGTGAAATGGGCGTGAAAAAAATCCGTTTCCCAGAAACATCAGGCATTGGCATTAAACCTGTATCCAAACAAGGCACACAACGCTTGGTGCGTGCCGCCATTCGTTATGCGATTGATAACGACCGCAACTCGGTTACCATTGTTCATAAAGGCAATATTATGAAATTTACCGAAGGCGGTTTCCGTGATTGGGCATACCAAGTTGCACGCGAAGAATTTGGTGCAACCTTAATCGGTGCTGGCCCTTGGTGCGAATTTAAAAACCCCAAAACAGGCAAAAACATTGTGGTAAAAGACGCAATCGCAGACGCATTCTTGCAACAAATCTTGTTGCGTCCTGCTGAATACGATGTCATCGCCACTTTAAACTTAAACGGCGACTACATTTCAGACGCATTGGCAGCCCAAGTAGGCGGCATTGGTATTGCACCAGGTGCGAATATTTCCGACCAGTACGCCGTATTTGAAGCCACACACGGCACCGCTCCGAAATACGCAGGTCAAGACAAAGTGAATCCAGGCTCGCTGATTTTATCCGCCGAAATGATGTTGCGTCATTTAGGCTGGAAAGAAGCGGCTGACTTGGTGATTTCTGCAATGGAAAAAGCCATTGGCGACAAACAAGTAACCTACGACTTCGCACGCTTAATGGACGGAGCAAACGAAATCTCTTGCTCTGCATTCGGTAAAGCAATGATTGAAAGAATGTAATTAATTCATTTATGATTTAATATAAAAACTTTCCGGCAGACTTTTTATTAATTACATAAAAGTCTGCCGGAAAGTTATTTAATTAATTACCAATACATAAAATTCAAGGATTCATGCTTATGAAAAAAGCACCGAAAACATTTGAAGATGCGATGGCACGTTTAGAAGCATTAACCCAACTGATGCAAAATCCTGATACGCCATTAGAAGAAGCATTTAATCATTATGAAGAAGGACGACAATTACTAACTTTTTGTCGCAATAAATTAACAGAGGTGGAGCAAAAATTACAAATCGTAGATAACGAGCAATTAACGGAGTTAAACCTTGACCCATCTTGATATTGCAACTTGGCAAAAACGTGCATTAGCACAAACCGAACTAATCCTAACACGTTATTTACCAAGCGATAAAACCAATCCCACCCTACTGCATCAAGCCATGCAATATGCTCTATTGGGTGGCGGTAAAAGAATACGTGCCATGTTAGTTATGGCAGCATCAAGCATTGGCGAATCCGATGAACAAGCTGTTGAACAAGCAGTTTGTGCAGTTGAGATGATTCATGCCTATTCTTTGGTACATGATGATTTGCCATCAATGGATAATGATATTTTGCGACGTGGCAAACCAACTTGTCATGTAGTTTTTGGCGAAGCACAAGCCCTATTAGCCGGCGATGCCCTACAAACCCTTGCTTTTGATGTTTTATCTCGCCACAACAATCTGCCAGCTGTACAACAGTTAGAATCAATTAAAACTTTAGCTATTGCAAGTGGAAGTTTAGGCATGGCAGGTGGTCAATCAATTGATTTGAGCCATATAGGACAACAACTATCCCAATCACAATTAGAAACCATGCACAATATGAAAACCGGTGCACTAATTTGTGCAGCAGTTAAATTAGGTGCATTATCATGTTTTGAACATGATAAAAATACAATCCAAGCATTACATAATTATGCTACTGCTATTGGTTTAGCATTTCAAGTTGTTGATGATATTTTAGATAATCAATCAGATAGCTCCACATTAGGAAAGACTGCCGGAAAAGATGCAGATAATAATAAACCTACATTTGTATCTCTTTTAGGAATAGATGGGGCAAAAACATATGCAGAAGATTTATATAATAAAGCATATTTAATAGCACAAGATATACCTATTGCAGGAAATATATTACAAATGTTAGCTAAATTAATTATTAAAAGAAATTATTGATTTTTTTTTCAATTAGAATAGTCTGCCGGAAATATCTAATTAAATCCTTTCCGGCAGACTAAACAATAATTAGAATCTGCATATAAGTTACGAAAATTAAAACATTATCATTACTACGAAAAAACAAAGTGTTGCATGTCAATTTCCCAACAACAAAGATCACACATTATTTAACATCGGAAAAATACTTTTTTATTTAAAGAAATTGCAATACTTAATTGCGTTTATCTTACTTTTGACATTGGTTTTATTTTAACTTAACAATGCCTCATTGAACTTCGTTTCAAGCTACATGAAATTTATCAAACTACAAGAAACACCTGCAAAACCAGATTTTTCTATTAATTCGTCATTTTGAGCGAAGCGAAAACGAAGTTTCAGCGAGTCTTAATGCTACGCTAAAATATTTATAAAACAATGAGTTATATTCTTCATTTCACTACGTGAAATTCATCAATAACGAGTTTTGCAGGAGTATACAATAATAGAAACTC
>JAFZMY010000139.1 GCA_017553165.1 Neisseriaceae bacterium | reverse complement strand
CATGCGATTAGGCTCGCAAGAGTGCGAATTGGTTGCAAATAGCCTTGCAAGTAAAATTTACGGTGCAACCAAAATCAAAGAACGACACCGTCATCGCTATGAAGTGAATAACGACTTACTGCCCAAACTGATAGACGCAGGCTTGGTTGTAGGCGGCGTGTCCGTAGGTGGCGAACGCTTGGTGGAAACCATTGAACTACCCAAACACCCATGGTTCTTCGCCTGCCAGTTTCACCCCGAATTTACTTCCACACCCAAAAAAGGACACCCCTTGTTTATCTCGTTTATTCAAGCGGCAAATCAGTATAAAAAAGGGACGTAAGTTTTGAATTAATGGATTTGACGAAAAGATTATCCGCAACGCCTGTAAATAACGAATAATGAAAAACTGTTTTGTAGTAGTTAGGTAAAATTTGAATACTGCCGGAAAAACATTTGCTTAAAATTCTTTATTAAAATCAATATGCGGATAATCTTTATTGGTATGTTTTTAATATAAATTATAGAATATATTTCCGGCAGACTATGAGCTATTTATAGGTTTTTAGGACATACTTTTACTTTACTTTTACTGTATAATTAGCCACTATTGATAAAACATTTCGTTAAACCAACTTTAAAAAGAGCAGAAAACATGTATTCATATAAATCAGATGCAACACAAATGTTAAACCAATACCTTGAACAAAATCCAGAAGAAGTAAAAAAACGTTTAGAAGGTAGATTGCGTTTATGGGACGTTGAATTAGACCCTGTTGAAGAAGAACAATTTAAAAAATCACAAGTAGCACGTAATGGTTACGCATACCAATCAGAATAAGAAATTATGAGTGTAGATGCCCTGTTGTTAACCCCACAAATAGCAAAATACTTGGCACAACTTCAAGAAAATGAAAATCCGATATTGAGACAAATTCGCGAACAAACAGAACAGCATCGCAAAGGTAGTATGTCGGCAGCAAGAGAAACAGTGGCACTATTAGTATGGTTAGCACGTCTGATTGGTGTTTGTAATTATTTAGAAATTGGAGTTTTTACCGGATATAGTAGTACTGCCATAGCACTAATACTGCCGGAAAATGGACATATAACTGCGTGCGACATTAATGTTACACACACACATAAAGCACAACTTGCATGGCAGAAGGCAAAAGTTAGCGACAAAATAACTCTGCACTTACAACCTGCAATTTTTACACTCCAATCATTATTGGAAGATGGTTTGGCTGAACACTTTGATATGGCACTTATTGATGCAGATAAAATTGCAACGGCAGAGTATGTTGAACTTTGTTTGCAACTGATTCGCAAAGGAGGAATTATTGCAATTGATAATGTGCTATTACAAGGACGCATCGTAGATGATACTAACAACAGTCCATCACTATTGGCAATGCGAAAATTTAACCAACAAATTATTAACGATGAACGCATTTATACCATTACTTTACCAATGGGAGATGGAGTAACGCTTTTAATAAAAAAATGATGGCAAAAAAATATATTAAACAAATAGCTTATTTATTAACCATAGGGTTAATGGCTTGTAACACGGTTTATCTCCCACCAAACGAGGTAGATGATAAGCCACTGTTGCGTAGTAGCAACAATGATAGCGTGTCTGTTGTACAAGAAAACAGTCGTCCTGTTTATTCAACATTAAACGAAGAATTGCTTAATACTATAATTGAAGAAAATCGCAAATTATCCGAAAAAATAACAGCACTTGAATTGCGACAAGATAACTTGGAACGTAGTATTGCAGTTTTAGGCGAGGTTTACTATCAACAAGAAAAGAATGATAACAAACCATCTGATTCTTCAAATCAATTAGAATTAGCAAACAAAGCATTTAATAATCATCAATATGTGCAGACCATAAACTTGCTTGCCAATGTTAAACATACACCAAGTTCGCTTTGGTTATTAGCCAATAGTCATGAAAAATTAAAACATTTTGAATCAGCAATTCATGTTGCTAAACAGTTAATCAGACAATTCCCACAATCAGATGTAGCACCAGATGCTTATTTATTAATAGCACGCTGTCAGAAAACAATGCAACAAAAGGATATTGCACGTGATACCCTTAACACTTTACACAATACATACCCAGATAGCCCTGCTGCGAAAACAGCACAACAACTTTTAAAAAAATAACAGAAAATGGAGTACAAACATGAAGAAAATCGGTATCATTATGGGAAGCAACAGCGATTGGTCGGTAATGTCTCATGCTGCTGACATTTTAGAACAATTCAATGTAGAGCACGAAGTACGCATAGTTTCGGCACATCGAACACCTGATTTGATGTTTGAATATGCCACAAGTGCACGAGAAAGAGGTTTAGTCGCAATTATTGCTGGTGCAGGTGGTGCTGCACATTTACCAGGTATGGTGGCTGCTAAAACAGATGTTCCTGTATTGGGCGTGCCTGTTCCATCTAAATACCTACGTGGCGAAGACTCGTTGCTTTCTATTGTACAAATGCCCAAAGGTGTTCCTGTTGCTACATTTGCAATTGGAGAGGCTGGTGCTGCTAATGCAGCGTTGTTTGCAATATCTTTGTTGGCTAATGATGATGAAAAATTATTAGCAAAATTACAAAATTTTAGAAAAGAGCAAACAGAAAAAGTTTTGGCAATGGCAGTATGTTAAACGTCTTCTTTTAGATTTGTTATGAATAAGGGTGGTAAATATGTCAGAAAACGAAGTCCCAACAGATGTAGTAGAACCGGAAGTTCAGCAACTTGACGAATCTGCTTTGGTAGCACCAGAACCAGCTGAAGTAATTGATATTGCAGCTGAAAATGCTACACCAGAAAGCAAAGATGAAAATGCTGAAAATACAGAAACTTCCCAAGTAGAAGATGCAACACCAGAACCTTTTCAACCGATAGTACCGCCTGCTATGTTAGGCGTATTAGGCGGTGGACAATTGGGTAGAATGTTCACTATTGCAGCGAAAACTATGGGGTATCACGTAACAGTATTAGACCCTGACCCTGATTCTCCTGCAGCTGAATTAGCAGATGAACATATTTGTGCTGCTTATGACGATGTCGCTGCATTGGAAAAGTTAGCAAAATGTGCAGCAGTTACTACTGAATTTGAAAATGTAAATGCGGAAGCAATGAAGAAATTGGAAGAACATACTCGTGTTACTCCAATGGGTGAAATGGTTGCTATTGCACAAAACCGCATTTCTGAAAAAATTGCAATTCGCAAATCAGGGTTACCTGTTTGTCCATATCAAGCAATTCGTTCTGCAAGTGATATTTCAGAAAATACCGCACAACTTCTGCCTGGTATATTGAAAACTGCAACATTAGGTTACGATGGTAAAGGACAAAGAACCATCAAAACTATGGCAGGTTTGCATATTGGTCTTTCTTCTTTGATGAAAGATGCACCGTTTGTATTGGAACGTATGCTTAATTTAGGTGCGGAAATTTCTGTAATTGTGTGCAGACTTGATGATGAACATACTGTATCTTTCCCACCTGCTGAAAATATACATGAAGATGGCATTTTAGCTTATTCAATTGTTCCTGCACGTCTGCCGGAAGATGTATTGCATCGAGCAGAAGTTATGGCAAGACATTTAGCTCAAAAACTCAATTATGTTGGGGTGTTGGCTGTTGAAATGTTTATGGTTGGAGAAAAAATGCAGTTGGTTGTTAATGAAATGGCACCACGTCCGCATAATTCTGGTCATTACACCATAGATGCTTGCTTGACTAATCAATTCCAGCAACAAGTACGTATTTTATGTGGCTTGCCACCTTCTAAACCTGTTTTACATAGACCGTGTTGTATGGTGAATTTATTGGGTGATATTTGGGCTGATGGTGAGCCGAATTGGACACCATTGTTGTCAGACCCTGATGTTCGTCTGCATATTTACGGTAAAAAAGAAGCTCGTCCAGGTCGTAAGATGGGGCACTTCACGGTATTAGCAGATAAAGCTGATGACGCATTTAATAAAGCACAGGAATTATTCTCTGCTATTTGTTCTCGTTAATTTTTAAGATAATAGAGTCTGCCGGAAAAATTGTTTATATTTTTTCCGGCAGATTTTCTATATTGGAAATTACAGTTGTCAGTTAAACTTTTTTATGTATCTTAAAAGATACTCCTGCAAAACAAGGTTTGTTTGATACGAAGTATCAAACCTTTTATGAACGAAGTTCATAAAAGAAGATGACGAAGTCATCAAACCGAAGTTTCTGCGAGCCGCAAGGCGAAGCTAAAACAAGGTTTGTTTTGACTCAATCAAAATCTTTATTGACGAAGTCAATAAAGTAGATTGCGAAGCAATCAAACCATAGTTTCTGCGAAGCCGAAAGCGATGCTAAAACTTGTTTTTTATTATTTCGTCATTTTGAGCGAAGCGAAAACGAAGTTTCAGCGAAGCTAAAAATCTTTAAAAATAATATGTTATATTCTTCATTTCACTACATTAAATTCGCAAATTACGAGTTTTGCAGGAGTATCCAATAATGGTTTTTTGCAGGAGTCTCTTGTTGT
>JAFZMY010000138.1 GCA_017553165.1 Neisseriaceae bacterium | reverse complement strand
GTTTGTATACATATGATGTAAATTTAGAATTTTTCTTTGGCTGCAAAATTACAAAAAGTGTTGGAAAATTGTATCGATTTTCTTTAATTTATTTTTAAAAAATGGGACCACTGCAAATGCAAGTAATTACTTGATAAAATCATAACTGGTACAAATTTTCGATTCAATGCTAAATTTGTACTAATTCAATCTATATCGTTTAATGTTAATAAGTTACAATCGGACATCTGTAATGATTTATCGCTTGAGTATATCACATTGCATTGTTCCGCTGTTGCCGATGACAAATTTGCCCAATAGCGTAAACCCTTAGTAAAATCTGATGAAAACGTTTTCGCTGATTTTATTTCGTAAGCATATTGTTTGTCGCCAACAGTTTTGATTAAATCAATTTCATTTCCTTTGTTGTCGCGCCAAAACGACAAACCTGACTCTTCTCCTTGGTTGAATGCTTTTTTTATAAATTGATTTATAACGTAATTTTCAAATAAACTGCCTCTAAGATAATGGTTATCAAGTTGTTTGGCATTGCTTATTTCAAGAAGTGAGCAGGCGAGTCCTGTGTCGTGAAAATATAGTTTTGGCGATTTTACGAGTCTCTTTGAAAAATTGTTATAATCTGGACGTAATATATGGACAATGTAGCTCGTCTCAAGCACGCTAAGCCATGCCTGAGCTGTCGTCACTGCAATGCCGCAATCGTTGGCGAGTGAGGAAAAGTTGACAATTTGCCCAATTCTTCCTGCACAGAGTTTTATGAATTTCACAAACAAGCCTAAATCTGATATATTCTTCAGTTGTCGCACATCTCTTTCTACGTATGTTCTGATATAATAAGGATAATATTCAGTTGGCAGCATTTTTTTGTCGTGCAGGCGAGGATAACCGCCTTCAAATATTTCTTCCTCAATTGTTTTTGCCAAAATACCGCCATTGATTAACTCTTTTCGGGAGAAAGGCAATAATTCAAGAATTGCCACACGACCCGCCAGTGACTGTGAAATCTGCTGCATCAATGCGAAATTCTGTGAGCCTGACAGGATATACATACCCTCTTTTCGTGTTTGGTCAATATGGGTTTGCAGATATGAGAAAAGACCTGGAACAAGCTGAGCCTCATCGATTATTGTCTTGTCGGGATGTGACGCAATAAAACCACGCGGGTCATCGTTTGCGAATGCCCTTTGATCCAAATCCTCCAACGAAACGTATTGATAATCAGGAAATACATGCTGTAACAATGTCGATTTTCCCGATTGTCTTGGTCCTGTCAGCAAAACAATGGGATATATCTCAATCATTCTGCGCAGTTTTGCGGTAATAAGTCTTTCTATCATTGCAAACTAAATTTTTTGCAAATATAGTACAAATTTTCGATCCAATACTAAATATGTACTAAAATTTTGAAAAAAATGTGCTGTTATTAGTTTATTTCCGTAAAGTTTAACAAAAACAATATAAAGTCAATCACAACCCTTTTTCAATGTTCCAAATCCAGTTTAACAGAATTATCAAAATGATAAATATGGTTGTTGTGGTATTCCAACGTTTTTTGAGAAAGGTTTCGATTTTGTTGGTTTCTTTTATGTAATCAATCCATAAACCAATAATTAAAAATGGAATTGTAATGCATACTAATACCGACAGCGGGTTAGTATATAATGCCATTTTGAAGTCCCCTGAAAGCAAAAGTTTTGTTGCTCGCACGCCACCGCAGCCGGGACATGGCACGCCTGTTATTTTGTGAAACGGACAAAATGGTTGGATGGGTAACGAATCACCCATCCAAATCCATAGTGCTGATATTATCAAGGCAAAGGTTGCTATTATAACTTTGCGAAGATGCATTACAACATCATAAGTTCATTGAATTTATCAAAATTGTAATTACGTGTTTTGTCTCTAATGATAAACCAATCAATAATTGCCCAAATTCCACAACCGCCACATGTGATGAGTTTTAGGAAGCCAAGACCTATTTCACCTAATACGAATCTATCAACGCCATAGCCACCCAAAAGAATTGAAAGAATGAGAATTGTAGTCGGATTTTTAAAAGATGCACACATTATTGCATTCGCTTTTTCATCAGGCAATGTTGCAAGTTTCTCTTTGATTAGAATCAAATGTTGATTTGTGAAGCAATCTTTGTTTGCCATTACAAACATGTCAATTTTTGACTGTTCCATACTTCTTACACTAATCCGTGTCGTGCGCAACTTCTAATATTAATTTTTGAATTGATTTGATGAGACAACAAAAAAACAGCGCGGAACCTATTCCTTGCTTGAAGTCCGGGTTACCACGCCCACCTATCTAACAAGTCATTCCACGCCGTAACGATTACGGCATTTTATAACTCATCCTTGATAGGTTTGTCCTCGAACCGAGGACGTTGTGGTAAATTGGACTTCAAGGACAGCTACAAACGCTATCTAAAATATGTCTCTGTTTTTATCTTTTTATGTTTCTTAATTTAAATTTTTTCACTTTTACAACTGCAAATATAAACATTTTCTTAATACAAAGCTATCACTCCGAACTTTTTTATTATCCTGTTCCGATAGTTGTTTGAAAAATAATTTGTACCTTTGCAAAAATTTTGCAATTATGGACGCTTTATATATTTACAACAGTTTGGCTCGCATGAAGCAGCCTTTCAAACCGATTCACGAAGGTCATGTCGGAATGTACGTCTGCGGCCCGACCGTCTATGGCGACGCTCACCTCGGTCATGCCCGCCCGGCAATAACTTTCGACTTGGTTTTCCGTTATCTGAAACATCTCGGATATAAGGTTCGCTACGTGCGCAACATCACCGATGTGGGTCACCTCGAGCACGATGCCGACGAAGGCGAGGATAAGATCGCTAAGAAATC
>JAFZMY010000137.1 GCA_017553165.1 Neisseriaceae bacterium | reverse complement strand
ATGCTTTTCAAAGCCAAGCCAGACGAAGTGCGTATGATAATGATTGACCCCAAAATGTTGGAGTTATCCATTTACGAAGGCATACCGCACTTACTTGCTCCTGTGATTACCGATATGAAACTTGCACCGAACGCTTTGAACTGGTGTGTGAATGAAATGGAAAAACGCTATCGGCTGATGAGTCATCTCGGCGTGCGGAATATGGCAGGGTATAACCAAAAAATTGCGGAAGCGGAGAAACTCAATAAACGCTTGGCAAATCCATTTAGTCTAACGCCGTCTGACCCTGAACCATTAGAAAAATTCCCCTTTATTGTGGTTGTGGTTGATGAATTTGCCGATTTAATGATGGTGGGCGATAAGAAAAAAGTTGAAGAATGTATTGTGCGGCTTGCTCAAAAGGCTCGTGCCGCAGGCATACACCTGATTTTAGCCACACAACGCCCGTCTGTTGATGTGATTACAGGCTTAATTAAAGCCAATATTCCCACACGCATTGCCTTTCAGGTTGCCTCCACAACCGATAGCCGTACCGTGCTTGACCAAAAAGGAGCAGAAAACCTATTGGGACAAGGTGATATGCTGTTCTTACCGCCTGGTTTGCCCTATCCGCAACGCATACACGGAGCATTTGTGGCTGACGAGGAAGTGCATAATGTAGTGGAATATCTCAAACAATTTGGAGAACCAAATTATATTGACGATATTCTCACCGCAGGTGTAGGAAGTGATGATTTATTTAGCAATGCTGGCGGACAATCCAACGATGGCGAAAACGACCCTCTTTATGATGAAGCTGTATCATTTGTAATTAAATCACGCAAAGCATCGATTTCATCAGTACAACGTCAATTACGCATAGGCTACAACCGAGCAGCACGCTTAATTGAACAAATGCAAGAATCAGGTATAGTTTCCGCACCAGAAAACAACGGTACGCGTATGGTATTAGTACCAGGAACAGCCGAGTAAATTTATTTTAAGACTCATGCAAAATTAATAGATGTGATTTGCAAAAGTTTCATAAAAGGATTACGAAGCAAATGTCATTAATTTTTATTTACACCACAGTTGGCAATCAGGAAGATGCACAAAAATTAGCAGAAATTTTAGTAAAACAACAATTGGCAGCCTGTGTATCGATAGGTAGTGCCGTACAGTCGCATTATGTGTGGCAGGGCAAGCGAGAATGGGCAGAAGAATATCCTTTAACCATTAAAACAACAAAAGAAAATCAACAACTTATATGTGATTTCATTCGCAGTCATCACCCTTATTTTCTGCCAGAAATTGTGGTAGTACCAGTTGTGTATGCTGATGAGAAATATCAACAATGGGTTAGAGAAAATGTTTCAGATTGTCTTAAATAATAGTTGGAAAGTTTCATTAATACCATCTAATTTATTTTCCGGCAGACTCCCAATAATCTATATACAACTGTAACTCTTCTCCGCCCTTCCATAAATTGGCAACCGGACGATAGACAATGCGTATGTATTCCGGCAGTGTTTCATTACAACGAAAAATCATTGCTTCAAAAGTATTATTTTCTTTTTGCAAAACTAATTTAAGATGTTCACTTCCTACAATTTTCTGATTTAACACATAAAATTCATCGCAGAAAACTGGTTCAATAAAGCCCTGCCCCCATACTTGTTGTGATAATTGACGTGCTCTATCCAAAGTTAATTCACTATTATTCAAACTGCCATCGGTTCGATATTCTTTGATTAAATCTTCTTGGCAAAGCATTTTGCTTACCACTTCTTCGAATGTTTGTTGGAAATCGAAAAAAGCATCTTGATGAAGTGTTAATCCGGCAGCCATTGCGTGTCCGCCAAAACGCACAATTAAATCTGGACGTTGTTTGTAAACTAAATCGATGGCATCTCGTAAATTTAATTGTTCGATACTACGTCCACTACCTTTTAATTGTCCATTTTCGCTGCGAGCAAATACAATAGTTGGACGATAAAATTTTTCACGTAACCGCCCTGCTACTATTCCAATCACGCCCTCATGCCAGTCTTCACCTAAAACACTGATAGTATATTTTTCGTCGGACAATTGTATTTCAGGCATTATTAAGGCATTGTCTATCATATTTTTTTCGATTGAACGGCGTTCTTGATTAAGTTTATTTAATTGTTCGGCTAATTCATACGCCTCATTTTCGTTATCGCTTAATAGACAACGTATGCCAATTTCCATATCGTCTATTCTGCCGGCAGCATTGATACGAGGACCGATAAAAAAACCTAAATCATAAGTTCTTGCACGCTGATAATCACGCCGTGAAATTTGAAACAACGCCCTAATCCCACAACACATTTTCCCTTTTCTAATTCGAGACAAGCCCTGACTTACCAAAATGCGATTATTGTGTTCCAAACGCACCACATCGGCAACTGTACCCAATGCTACTAAATCTAAATATTCGGATAAATTGATTTCCGGCAGACTATGTTTATTAAAATAATCTTCTTTCCGCAATTTATCTCGCAGGGCAATTAATACATAAAACATCACCCCTACCCCTGCTAATGATTTACAGGGAAACGGACATTCAGGCTGATTAGGATTAACAATTAAACAATTAGGTAAAGAGTCTGCCGGAAGATGATGGTCGGTTACAATTACTTCTAAACCTAAACTATTGGCATAATTAACCGCTTCCACTGCTGCAATGCCATTATCCACAGTCAACAGCAAATTAGCATTACAAGAATAAGCTTCATCAACCAATGATGGAGTAATTCCATAACCATTAGTAAATCGATTAGGAACAATATAATCAACCACTGCCCCCATAGCACGCAGACCACGTACAGCAAGTGCACAAGCGGTAGCCCCATCTGCATCGTAATCGGCAATCACCATGATATGTTCACGATTGTTAATTGCCAAACTTAAACGAGATGCAACTTCTGCAATATTTTTTAACTGATTAAAATGAATTAAATTAGCAAGTCTATTATCAGCATCAAAAGAATTATTCACCCCACGCGAAGCCAAAAGTCTCGCACTTAATTCATCAAAACCATTTTCGATTAGATTTTGATATGCCAACTGATTTACTGGACGTATAGAAATATTACTCATGCTAAAAAACGTCCCATAAATTGAGATTTTTTACGCCAAAAACGCCACATTGAATATTTGTTCAATTGCAAAGAATGATATTTACCAATAATAGATAAATTAGAAAGTCTGCCGGAAAGCATTTCATTTAAGGCATGGGATAAAATTTCTTCATCAAACTTTTGAATAAAATCAGCGTAAGCCATCAAACCATTTTGTAACAGCACTTGATTAGCCGTATTGCTATACACGGTTATGTTTTTATGTTTATTCATTAAATTTTGAATATCTGTCCACGTAATTTCTGAACAAATAAGATTATTTTCGTTTTCCGGCAGCCAATTAGCATTGCCAATAATAAAGCTTGAAGTTTTTGCGATTCCATGCGTATCCTGCCATAACCAAACTCCATTAACAGGTGGCAAACCTTTGCGTTCATCGCTATTTTGCGAAAACAATAGCATTTGCAATTCGGTTAATAAACGCATTATGTATGATGAGTCATCTCCGCTAATCTTGATATTAGAATCGACTCGCCCTTCTAAACTCCAAATATCATCAACTTGCCAATTATTAATATTCAAACCACTAATCGCCCACAAATGCGGACGATATACATGACATTCACAGCCATCATTACTCAAAAATTGATTGATTTGATTTACTAATTGATGAGCATGAGTCCATGTCAATTGCAAAGAATCACCATAAATCACCTGCATGGAGTGCATATCCATAAATTGCGATATAGGTGCAATTAAATGTAAAGAAACATTTTCCGGCAGACTTAAATCTTTACGGATTAACTCTTTAAGACTACCTGTAAAAGTGTGTGATACCAATGAATCTTGAAGTAGATTACTTTGGGCAAAACGCATACACTTTTCCAAAGTTGGCACTTGTAAGGCAGGTAAAGTATGCCGGAAAGCTATAAACTCATCAGGCAATTCCCAACCGTCTAATATAAATGTTATTTTTTGCATTTTTAACAAAATACGATATATCAAATCAAACAGAGATTGCTTTACCAAACAATCTCTGTTTATCACAAGATAACAAGACTATTTATTCACCACCTATTTTCTGATGTCCGTTTTGAAGCTTAACCGTACGCTGCAAGTAACGATAATAATCGCCCACATTAGACGCTGCATTTTTCTGTGCCAACTGCATTCTTAACATTACTTTTTCTTGTTCGCTAAACGTTTTTTCTTCGATTGAATTAACTCTCATCAAAGTTACTACTGGCATACTGTTAAAGATTAAAAACACAGGTTTACCTTCTTCTGGTTTGGCATATAACACTTGTTTTAAATCATCAGGTAGTTCTATATCTAATTGTTCTAATACGAATGGCATTTCAGCTTGCCATTTTACTTCGACATTTTCACCCTTTTGCAATTTATCCAAAATGTTCTGTGCATCTTCCTGTGCTAATTGACGAGCTTTTTGAAGATGCAAATCTTTCGCAATCGTCTCTTTAATATCGTTAAGATTAGGAGCTTCTTCTTCTCTAACCTCAACAACACGAACCACCCACAAAGCACCATCAATATCAATCACATCGGAATTATTACCTTGACGCAAAACATCATCAATAAATAACTCATCAGATAATTTTTCCGGCAGACCTATAAATTCCAATTCGCCTTTTGCTACCCATTGAGTTTGATGATTAACCGATACTCCTGCAACCTTTGCTGCTGCATCTAAATTTTTACTTTCATTAAAAGCAGCTTCTGCAAGATTATCTTTCATAATCGATAAAGCACGTTTGGCTTTTTCCAATTTTAATTGATTAAGCAAATCTTCTTTGATAGCAGTATCAGTTTCTTTATCTTTAATATTTAATTTAGATAAAGCGGTTTGCATTTCTTCATCGCTAACAGTTTGCTTATCTGCCAAATCGCTTGCTGCAACCTTTATATAGTCAAACTTAACTGCCAATGGTTTTTTATAACGTTCTTGATTTTCGCTATAAAATTTTTCAATATCAGCATCATTTACAATGACTTTTTCGATGTAATCTTCGTCTTTAAACGTAGCCAATTGTACTTTGCGAGTCGCACCGACAATTTTAGCCATTTGTTCTACTTGAACATCTGCAATCGGCACGTTTTCATTGAATAAAGAAGACACACTTTGCACATAAACATCTTTACGCAGATTATCTAAAAACATGCTTTCGCTCATGTTTATGCCTTGCAAAAAGTCATTAAATTTTTTCTGACTAAACGCACCATTTTCATGAAACATTTTTTCATTCATAATGATGTTTTTTAATTTCTCTTGATTAGCAGAAACGCCCAAGCTACGGGCACCGCTAACAAAATAGGCTTGATTCAACAAAAGTTCATACGCTTCTTGTTGCACTTGTACATTAGGCTGCATTTGATTAGCACGAATCACACGGTCAACATCTTGTTGAGTAATCATTTGCCCATCAACTTTGGCAATATAATCACCACCTGCTTGTGAAAAAGAATGTGCTGTAAATGTAACAAAGCTCAATGCAATTAAAATCAATAAAATTTTGAAGAAACCGCGATGTTTCTCGACAATATCAAACATGATTCCATGTTCTCCCAAATAAAACAAACCGTGTATTGTACTACACAAAAAGGCAGACCGAAGTCTGCCTTTTTGATTAATTTAACAATGAATGAATTATTTTTTCTTCTTAGAAGAAGCAACAACATCTTTCAAAGTTTTGCCAGCACGGAATTTAGGTGTTTTAGATGCTTTGATTTTGATAGGCTCACCAGTTTTAGGATTACGACCTGTACGTGCTGCACGCTCGCCAACATAAAAAGTACCGAAACCAACTAATGTTACGGTATCACCTTTTTTCAAGGTATCGGTTACAGCTTTAATAACACCATCTAATGCACGACCTGCTGCTGCTTTGGAAATTTCAGCTTCAGCCGCAACTGCTTCGATAAGTTCAGATTTATTCATTTTGTCTCCCTTTCTGTCGGAGAAAATTTTCAACAAAAACTCCGCAACAAAATATTGCAGAGATACTCACAAGTAAGTTACAAAGCACTTTATAGCAATCATCAAAGAATCATGTCAAGCAACAAAATAAATGATGTTGGTGATATTTGACATATATCAGATATTTCGTTGTAAATAAGATACAGGATTAACACTTTGATACAACAAACAATTGAAGCATGTTTTTCCGGCAGACTTAACTCTGATAAGGATTTTCCAAGCATGAAATCAATTGTTGCAAAAAATCACGCACTTGTTGTTCGCTACACCCCATTAGTAAAGCATCTTCAAAGGCATCTTGTGCCATTTGTTGTAATTCTGTCATATTGTCCTGCATTACTTTTATCTTTTCAGTGCAGGCTATGGTATTGCCTTTATCATCACACCATTTAGGGAAAATCGGCAGTGGCACGTTTTTTATTCCTTATTTTAATTTGCTAATTTGATTGAACGGCTATTGGGATTAATACGACGTGCACCAGCGTATGATTTGGTGTAATACGGTTTATCCAAATTTTGAATTTCAATATCCTTACCGGTGCGTGGTGCATGGATAAATTTATTATTACCAATATACATGCCAACATGATTAATACGTTTGCCATTACGTGCAAAAAACACTAAATCACCAGGTTGCAATTGAGATTTTTCAACTGCACGACCTACCGTTGCCATCTCAGCAGAGGTACGTGGTAAATCTACGCTTAAAGCTTGTCTGAAAATATATTGAATAAAACCACTACAATCCATGCCTTTAACAGGACTTGAACCTCCAAAACGATAGGAAACTCCCAATAAACTCATGGCGTTCATTACTAAATCATCAGCATGTTGTTTACTGGTAGATACATTGTCTGTATTTGCACTACGTCGTGCTGTTTTAATCTGTTCTTGTTCTTGAATTTCTCTAATTTTATTGCCTAACAAATCTGGATCTTTTGCTGGTAGTTTTGTTTGAGTTTGAGCTTTATCATTGCTCTTTTTAGATGTATTGGCTGATTTGCTATTTTTAGCTTTGCTGTTCTTTTGCTTTGAATTTTTTTGCTTACTATTACTTTTAGTAGCAGTTTTTTTAGTATTTTTTGCTTTCTGATTATTGCTTGTGGATTTTTTGGAAGTAGCTTTTTTAGCAGGTGTCGTGCTTTTTTTTGCAGTTTTTTTAGTGGTATTTTTTTTCACAGTTGCGGTTTTTTGTGTTTTTTTTGCTGGTGCTGCAAGCGAGTTTGTAGGTGTTGTCGCAAGGAACAACACGCTAATTGCGATGCTAAAAATGTTACGAATGGTATTTTTTAAATTCATTTTTTACTAACTTCTTAATATTACTATTAGTCAAATAAATTCAAAAGTAAAACAGGCAACGAGCCAACACGTTTCAATTTTGAAGTTGTTTGACTATTTAAATTCTATTTCTACCTAAATTTAATTATTAACATTATAAATGAAAACAATTGCACTTCAAACAGACAGCAAATGTAGCAAAAAGTTCACACTAATCTTTAATCCACCATGTTTTAATTGCCCAAGATAAGCCATGATAATAGCGTGGCAAACGTTTAGGATAATCTAAATTATCTTTAACAATCATACGAATACTATCGCTATACCAATTGGGAACAACAATATATTGACTACGCAATACGCGGTCTAATGCACGCGATGCAGCCACTAATTCTTCTCGATTTTTAGAGGTAACAAAATACGGCAAAATACCTTCGATTGCAGGATTGCAAATTCCAGAATAATTATTTGTTCCATTAGTTTTTGCGGCAGTACAGCTATGAAAATTGTACTGCTCATTACCAGGACTTTGAGAATTTGCATAACTAACAATGGTTATATCGTAATCAAATTCGTTTAGTCTTTTTTGAAACAAAGCAGCATCGATTACTCTAATATTAAGAGTGATGCCAATTTTTTTTAAATCTCTACGCCATTTAGCTGTAACTCGTTCGAATGTTTTGGAATACGTAAGAAATTCCAATTCAATTTTCTGATTGTTTTTATCAACTAAATAGCCGTTATGATAGCGGTATCCATTTTTTTCTAATAAGGCTCTGGCCCGCAGTAAATTGGGACGAATGCCACGTTCTTTGTCTGTAATTGGTGGGTCAATGGCATTAGTTGTAAATATTTCTGGTGGTAGTTTATCTTTTACCGAGAGTAAAATATCGTATTCTTTATTTTCCGGCAGACCTTGTGCTGCAAGTTCGGTATTGGTAAAAAAGCTATTATCTCGTTTATAAAGCCCATAAAATAATTGACGATTTACTGATTCAAAATCAAAAGCTTCAACCAATGCACGTCTTAATGCTTTATTTTGCAACAGAGGACGGCGTAAATTCATTACAAAGCCCTGCATTCCTGCATTGTTTTCATGGGTAAATGTTTTGCGTACTAATTTTCGTTTATTTAACACATTATCCGAATATGCTCTTGCCCATAGACGTGCTACATTTTCTTCAAGCACATCAAATTCTCCGGCTTTTAATGCTTCAACTCGTGCAGTTTCATCTTGGTAATATTTTAAACGCACCGTGTCGAAATTAAACATTCCACGTCGTGTTGGTAGATTTTCTGCCCAATATTGTTTATCTCTTACAAATTCGCTTAATCTACCGGTTAAAATGCGTTGTAATTTGTAAGGTCCAGAACCAATTGGTTGGGCATTGCCATCTTTTAATCCATTAGGAAAACTTTTATGTGAAAAAATTGGCAATTGCCCTAAAATCAAATGAAGTTCAGAGTTTTTCTCCTTAAAATTAAATTGCACAGTATGATTGTCTATAATCTGTACGTTTTTCACTCCTCCCCAGTAAAGACGGTAAAAAGGCGTTGCAGCTTTGTCTTGGGTTAAGGTTTGAAACGAATATACAACATCGCTTGCTTCCACCTTATCGCCATTGTGAAAACGTGCATTAGGATTAATATGAAATCTCACCGATAATTCATCTTTTGCAAGCTGAATATCATCTGCAATCAAACCATAAACAGAAAAAGCTTCATCATCGCTTTGTTCCATCAGAGTATCCAAAGTTAACATAGATATGCCAGCTTCATGATCTCCTTTTAGAGAAAATGGATTGAGTGAGTCAAAACTCCCAGTCATAGGAATCGTCAATACTCCTCCTTTGGGAGCAAACGGATTTACATAATCAAAATGAGAAAAATTGTTTTTGTATTTAGGTTTATCACCTAATGCCACCCCAAAATCAGCGTATGAAGTTTGCAAATATATGCAAAATAATAAAAAACAAATTAAACGTTTCACAATTTAGCTTTCCGGCAGACTGTTAAATATTTGTTAATAAAAACGACAGATATATTATCTGTCGTTTTAATGTATATTTTATACAAATTATTTATCCTTTTTAGGATCTGGCAAAATACTAATATTTTCTACTGCTGTGGCTTGCCATTTATCGAACTCATTAAACAAAAAAGATGCAGTATTTTCAGTTAAATCAACATACTTAAAACGCTCTTTACTGATTTCATCATTAATAGTGAAAATAGTTCCGGAAGTGTCAATTTTTTTTTCTACTTTCAATTGACCTTCTTCATAAACGTAAAAAGCATTAGGATTCAAATTATTTTCCTTACAATAATCTGCTGAATACTTCATGGCTGCCTTATATTTACTTTTTTTGCTTAAATCCCATAAAAACTCCGTACCTGTATCATTTTTAATTAGCCATTGACGATAGATAGTAACAACAACTTCTTTTTTCTTTTTGCGATGAAACAATCCATCTTCACTACAAGAAGTTAGATTTAACACTATTAAAAGTGCAGTAAATACTAATATTATCTTTTTTAACATAAAGTCCCCTTAACGTTTTAGCAACCTCTAAAAATTCATTATTTGTAAATTAATCCAAAAAAGAATTTTTAGAGGTTTTATTTATTAAAATTAAACACTCAAACCCAATACAATACGCAAAATGCGGCGGACAGGTTCGGCTGCACCCCATAACAGTTGGTCGCCAACGGTAAAGGCACTGATGTATTCGCCGCCCATGCCTAATTTGCGGATTCTGCCCACTGGCACAGTGAGCGTGCCTGTAACCGCTGCTGGGGTTAGGTCGTGAATGGACGCTTCTTTTTCGTTTGGCATCACTTTCACCCAGTTATTGGCTTGGGCTAACAGACTTTCAATTTCTGCCACTGGCAAGTCTTTTTTGAGTTTCAGCGTAATCGCTTGGCTGTGGCAACGCATCGCACCCACACGCACGCATAAGCCGTCAATCACAATCGGTTTGTCGCTTTTACCCAAAATTTTATTGGTTTCAGCCTGCCCTTTCCACTCT
>JAFZMY010000020.1 GCA_017553165.1 Neisseriaceae bacterium | reverse complement strand
TTCAACAGGAATGCGTTTGCTGTGGCTGTCTTCTGGGTCTTCTGGACGAGTATGACCGCCAAATGGGCGTTGATAAATCATACCGCTTTCCACACGGTCAAACGGCATACCCATATGCTCTAACTCAATAACCGCTTCGGGTGCTCGGCGAGTCATAAATTCGATTGAATCTTGATCACCTAACCAGTCTGAACCTTTAACTGTGTCATACATATGATAAGTCCAGTGGTCAGGATTCACATTGCCCAAAGACGCAGAAACGCCGCCTTGTGCCGCAACAGTGTGCGAGCGAGTCGGAAACACTTTGGACAATACAACTGTTTTTAAGCCTGCTTTGGATAATTGTAATGCGGCACGCAAGCCTGCACCGCCGCCGCCAACGATGACAGCATCAAAACGACGAACAGGAAAACTCATGCTACCCCCCAAATAACTTTAATGGAATAAATCAAAGTGCCAACTAACCAAAGAATGGTCAGTGTGTGCATTGCTAAACGTAAACCTAATGGTTTGATATAGTCCATCCATACATCACGAATACCTACCCATACATGGGCAATCAAAGCCAACACGGTTACTTGTGTGAAAACACGCACAATCGTGCATGAGAAAAATGCTCTCCAAGAAGCATAATCACTGGGAAGACATAGTAATCCAATCAGCAAGAATACGGTATACACAATCATTACAACAGCAGTTAAGCGTTGTAACAACCAATCTCTTAAACCGTAGTGAGCACCTGCAATTTTACGTTTCGATCTCACCATAATAGTGCTCCAATAGCCAAAGTAACAACAATAGCGATAACAGCTACAATTTTAGCAGTCATCTTTGCGACAGGTGCGTCTAAACCTTTGTGCAAATCCAAGAATAAGAATCTAATTCCAGCAAAAGCATGATGTAGGTATGCCCATAACAAACCAATCAAAATGATTTTTACTAATGGATTCCCAATCAAGGAACGATAAATTTCAAAATCTGTTTCCTGACTCAAAGTACAGGAAAAAAGCCAGATAATTAAAGGAAGACACGCACATAGTGCAATACCTGTGAGCCTATGCAAAATGGATACAATTGCTGTAATCGACATTCTGGGTGCAAGATACGGCACATCGATATACTTGGGTGGTTTTTTCATGTTATTCCTCAAAGTGTAAGTTGTGCATCACAACGTTTTATCAATTTAACTTTTTGATACATATTTTCAAGTATCAAACTACCTAAAATACTACATTTTTACTACTATCGTCAATATGCAAAAGCAAGTAATTGTAGTAATTAGCGATTATTTTAGATTTTCTTAACATACTTTTGCTAATAATTATCTTTAATAATTAATAATATTAAGTTTTCCGGCAGTGTTAATAGATATTTTTAATCAAAATCCAAAGACTCATAATTGGAAACCCCTGCAAAACTGGTAGATGTGAGTGCAGTTCAAAGTTGTAGTAGCACAAAAAACGAAGGCATAACAAATAGAAAGGCTATGTTTTGAGCAACGCAAACATACGAAATGTGCCACTGATGCCAGTTTTGCAGGGGTATCAATTGATAAATATTGAACACAGTTCAAGTCATAGTGGCATATAAGTTCAAAGCACAAGCACAATGCTTAAAATGTGCCATAGATGTCAATTTTACAGGAATATCTATAAATAACTCGTACAAAGTTTTGCGTAAGCTAAAACGTTTTTTCTGCCTTTATAAAGTCTGCCGGAAAAGATTATATATAAAATTTAATCAATGATTTCAATATATATATATAAAAAAACTAAACAATAATTATTTTTATTAGTATAATAAGATAACAAATGCTTCTCGCATTTTAAACATTTGTGAAATGTTTAAAATAAGCATGAAACATGTAACACATCATCTCATTTAATAAAAGGAAATATAGCTTATGAAACCAATACTTCTTGCTTCTATTTTATTATCTTCTTTAAGCTTGGCTAATGCTGCCACTTATACAATCGACTCACATCATACCAATGCTCGTTTTTCAACCCTACACAACAACACCAGTTCTAATGTTGGTGGTTTTTTCATGTTAGATGGTACAGTTGAATTTGACTTGTCCAAGAAAAATGGTTCTGTTGATGTGATTATCCCAATTAATAAACTTAACAGTGGCAACCCTGATTTTGATAAACATTTGAAAACTCCTGATTTTTTCAATATAGATCAATTTCCAGAGATGCGTTTTAAATCGGATAAATTTGTTTTTAATGGCGACAAGCTTGACGAAGTACACGGCGATTTAACCATTTTAGGTAAAACAAAACATATTGTTTTGAAAGCAAAAAACTTTAATTGCTATCAAAATAAAATGGTAAACAAAGAAGCCTGTGGTGGCGATTTTACAGCTCAAATCAAACCTACCGACTGGGGTTTTAGAGCTCCTAATGATGCAAAAATAAAAATCCAAATCGAAGCATTCAAACAATAATGTGAGAAATATCAATAAAAAGGGCAGAAATAATACCTTTCTGCCCTTTCTTAACATAGAAGATTTGGCAAATTATGGTATATTAAACTCGTTTTTAGCATTTCACTTTTTATAGGAATCTCACAATATGAAATACATCAGCACTCGCGGTCAGTCTCCGCAAATGTCTTTTTGTGAAGTTTTACTATCAGGATTAGCACAAGACGGCGGTTTATTGATGCCCAAAGAATATCCTCAAATTTCTTCTGCCACATTGGATAATTGGCGTAATTTAACTTATCCTGAATTGGCATTTCAAATTATGAAACTATTTATTGATGATATTCCAGATGAAGATCTGCGTTATTTAATCAATAAAACTTATACCAAAGAAAACTTTGCCACTGACGATATTACTCCTGTTTATAAGTTAAAAGATAATTTGCATCTATTGAGTTTGTCCAATGGACCTACTTTGGCATTCAAAGATGTTGCCATGCAGCTATTAGGGCACATGTTTGAATATGTATTAGCTAAACAAAAAAGAACCATCAATATTCTCGGTGCAACCAGTGGAGATACCGGCAGTGCCGCAGAATATGCAATGCGTGGTAAATACGGTATTAACGTGTTTATGCTTTCTCCTAATGGCAAGATGAGTGCTTTCCAACGTGCTCAAATGTATTCATTGCAAGATGAAAATATATTCAATATTGCAATAGAAGGTATGTTTGATGATTGCCAAGACATTATCAAAGCAATTCAATCAGATAGCTCATTCAAAGAGGAATATGCCATCGGCACAATTAACTCAATTAACTGGGCACGCATTTTGGCACAGGTGGTGTATTACTTTAAGTCATATCTTGAAATCACTAAAACATCAATCGAACGCATTAGTTATTGTGTTCCATCTGGTAATTTCGGTGATATTTGTGCAGGTCATATTGCACGCATGATGGGACTTCCAATTAATCGCTTGATTGTAGCTACTAATGAAAATGATGTGTTAGATGAATTTTTCCAAAGTGGTCAATATCGTCCTCGTGCCGCACGTGAAGTACATGTAACATCTTCTCCATCTATGGATATTGCCAAAGCGTCTAATTTGGAACGATTTGTCTTTGATTTAGTTGAAAGAGATGCAACACAAATCGATGCTTTATGGTCAGAAGTGTCTGCCGGAAAAGGATTCGATTTAAACGGACGCATTGATGATATTCACAATAAATTTGGTTTTAATTCTGGCAAATGTACCCATGCCCAACGTATTGAAACTATTCGTTCTACATACGAAAGCACACAGGTAGTCATAGACCCACACACTGCATCTGGCGTATATGTTGCCCAACAAGTAGCACTACCCAATGAATGTATAGTTTGTTTAGAAACTGCCCTACCTGCTAAATTTGAAGAAACCATTCAAGAAGCATTAGGTGAAAATTTCCCTGTCCCAAGACCAAAACAATGGGAAGGAATAGAGAAAAAAGAACAAAAATTCCAAGTACTGCCCAATAATGCCGATGTAGTAAAAATGTTTATTCGTGAAAATATTGAACGTTCACAGCAATCAAAATAAACACTACCTAATAAACTAACTAATTTAACAGATGTAAGCTTTCAGCTTGCATCTGTTTTTAATTGTAGACAAACTTGTTACAAAGTAAAGACTCCTGCAAAACTGGTAGATGAAACCCCTGCAAAACCTAATTTTTGAAAAAGAAACGCCGTAGGGTGGGCATCCTTGCCCACCAACCGCCCGATAGGTAAGAATAAAAAGTTGTTAAAATACAATGAATTAACTCCTACGGCGTTTTGGTGGGCTGTGAAGCACACCCTACGGCAGGATTAAATTTTTGTTTCAGTAAGGGTTTTGCAGGGGGAACCATATGTGAGCAGATTTCAACGTTGTAGTTAGCACAGCAAACGAAGACATAACAAGTAGAAAGGCTATCGTTTAGAGCAACTTAAACGTGTACGAAATGTGCCACTGATGCCAGCTTTGCAGGAGTATCAAGTAACTGTTTTTAATACAAGTTTGCGATTAAATAAAAAAGTATGTACAATTGCCCCCTTGACTCTGCCGGAACGATTTGTTTCCGGCAGACTTGTTACACACATAAATTTCTAATTAAAAGGAACTCAAACTATGAACAAAACCATTTTAAGTGCAATTTTAGCCGCACTTGCCTTGTCTGCTTGTGCACCAAAAGCTGATAACAACCCTGCACCAGCTCAAACAGAACAACAAGCTGCACCTGCAGAAGCCGCACCAGCCGCAGAAGCCGCACCTGCTGAAACACCAGCAGAAGTTGCTCCACCTGCTGAAGGTGAAGCTGTTGCGGATCCTATTAAAGCTCGCCAAGATGCGTTCAAAAAAGTAGGTGAAGCTATGGGCGTTATGGGCGACATGGTTAAAGGTGATGTTGCATTCGATGCAGCTGCTTTCAATGCCGCATTAGCTTCTATGCAAGAAGCTGGTGGAGAAGCTTTCAAACATTTCAGTGCAGACAACAACACTGCAACAGAAGGCAGCAAAGCTAAACCTGAAATCTGGGAAAAATTCAATGAATTTGAAGCAGGTCGCGATAAAATGATGGAAGCAGTTATTGCTCTTAACACTGCTGCACAATCTGGCGATTTAGAACAAATTCGTCCTGCATTTGGACCAGTTGGCGGTAGCTGTAAAGCTTGCCATGAATCATTCAAATTACCAAATGATTAATTAATTGATGATTAATTAATTTATTTTGTATAAAGTTTTCCGGCAGACTATTAATTAAAATAGTCTGCCGGAAATTATTTTATTAAAAGAAAAAATAGATACCCTTTGCAAAATCCATCATTCCGAATTGAGTATAGCAAAACAAATAATATTAACCTGTTGTTTTATAAAGATTCTTCGCCACGATTACAAATGACGAAAAAATGGAGTTTTACAGGTGTTTCAAATAGTTAAGTAAAATTATAGTAACGCACAACTTTAAGAAATACCTTTATTTATCAGATTTTTCCTCACGTACTCCGCATAAACCAATATAAGTTTTATTTAACATATCTTCTTTTTCGGCAGATATTGTGTCAATAAATCCACGTCCATCAGGAGTCCAAGAAGTAACTTTATTAATATTAGCTTTATTATTTACAAAATCATATTTTTCAGTAATTCCTGTATAGGCAAAATTAATAGCCAACTCAATTTGATTAGTTTTAGCATTATATTCGCAAATAAATGCAGGGTCGCGAAAAGCATCTTGTGGTTTTTGTTTAATCAAATATGATTTTCTATAAACATTAGGACGAACTTCTTCCGAATAAAATGTTGTTGAATCATCAAGTTGCCGTAATAATTTTGCAATCTTACCTTGTTTTATCCATGTAACGCCATTTGTTTTGTTTTCAATTTTTCCATCTTTTTCATACCATATTGTCATACCATCAAAAACATCTGATTTCCAACTATTGCACCCTTCTTGTTTTACAATCATTGGTTCCATTTGTTTTGCATCGTTTTCTGAATAAAAATCTTGAACAACACAATTACCATCTAATGTTGTACCTAAAATAGTTCGATAGTATTCACTATCTTCTTTATTTTCCACTAAATCACGTTCACCATCTTTTTGTTCTGTTTTGGAAAAATAAATAATTTTGTCTGATTTTTCATTAATTTGAGTGATTACATATTGTACGTTTTTGTCAATTTCTGCATTAGATAATTCTGATGGAGGTTTAATTTGCGGATATTCCGGCATAGGTTCATCATGTTTGGGCAATTTTTTTATTGCATTTTCAGTTTGTTTTTCCTTAATTTTTTGTAATACACGTTCGCGTTGTTGCTCTGAACAAGCGGTTAAAGATAAAATTGTTATGGTAGATAATATTATGATTTTACGGATATTTTTCATTAGATTCTCCTTAATTTGCACAAGTAACGACTACCTTACAACTAATCATTCATCGATTTCACGTATTAAGTCTCTTTTTAAATATTAACCATCGCAATTTTAACAAAAAACGAGGGAATTTATCCCTCGTTTCGTAATATATTGCATTTTAATTGTCGAATGGGTGTTCCACAATAATGGTTTGCACGCGGTCTGGACCAGTTGAAACTATGGATACTGGCACTCCAACCAATTCTTGTAAACGTTGCAAGTAATTGCGTGCATTTTCAGGTAAATCCTCATATTTTTGCACACCAAATGTGTTGCTTTGCCAACCTGCCATAGTTTCGTAAATCGGTTCGCACAAAGAAACTTCATCAGAACCGAATGGCAAAATATCTACAGTTTTATCGCCGATTTTATATCCTGTACAAATTTTAATTTCCGGCAGTGTATCTAATACATCTAATTTAGTAATACACATACCAGTAACCCCATTGATTTGCAAGGAACGGCGTAATGCTGGTGCATCAAACCAACCACAACGACGTGGTCTGCCTGTAACTGAACCAAATTCGTTACCACGTTCTGCTAATAATTTTCCTGTGTCATCAAACAATTCAGTGGGGAAAGGTCCTGAACCTACTCGTGTGGTGTAGGCTTTAACAATGCCCAAAACATAGTCCAACATTTGTGGGGCAACACCAGCACCTGCGGAAGCAGCACCTGCTACGCAATTTGATGAAGTTACAAATGGATAAGTGCCATAATCAATATCCAACAATGTACCTTGTGCACCTTCAAATAAGATTTTGCCACCTGATTTGTGAATTTGATAAAGTGTATTAGAAACATCGCCGATTAATGGTTTAATACGTTCCGCATAAGATATAAGTTCTTGATACACAACATCAAACTCAACAGGTTGTTGTCCATATAAGTGTTGCAATTGCACATTATAGATTTCTAAATTGGCTTTTATTTTTTCTTGTAATAATGGCAAATTAAATAAATCAATCGCACGAATGGAACGGCGTGCAACTTTGTCTTCGTAAGCTGGACCTATGCCACGTCCGGTTGTACCGATTTTTTTATCACCTTTTGCGGCTTCACGTGCATGATCTAATGCTTTGTGATAGGGCAGAATCAAAGGACAAGTCGGTGCAATGATAAGACGTGATTCAACATCAACACCTGCTTTTTTAAGTTCTTCGATTTCTTCAAACAAGGCTTGTGGCGATACTACAACGCCAGAGCCGATAAAACAACGCACGCCATCATGCAAAATGCCAGAGGGAATCAAACGCAAAATGGTTTTTTTACCGCCTACTACCAAAGTATGTCCTGCGTTGTTGCCACCTTGAAAACGTACCACTGCTTTTACGCTGTCGGTGAGCCAATCGACAATTTTACCTTTGCCTTCATCGCCCCATTGAGTGCCAATGACTATAACATTTTTTGCCATAATGTTTTATTTCCTATTGAATATCAATAATTTTCCAACAATTTTCTTGTTGCAAAAGCAAACGATCACAACCCAAGCTTTTAGCACCTTCATCAAGATAATCGATGATAACAACTTCACCATTTTGACGTAAATTTTCAATTTCGTCTCGTGCTAAAACTGCATCGCATGATTTTACACAAATTCCACCGGATAATTTAGGTTGTGGTAATAATTCTAAAAAGTTCTTTAAGTCAAAACTAAAACCTGTGGCAGGACGTGATCTACCAAAATATTGTCCCAAACCATCATAACGACCACCACGTACTAATGCGTCAGATTCACCACTGCGATATGTTGCAAACAACAAACCACTGTGATAACGGTCTACGCGTAATTCGGATAAATCCAAGTGAATTGAATATTGATTAAATGTTTCGCACATTACGCTCAAATCGTTTAATGCAGCTTGAATTTCTGTAGTTTCCGGCAGACTTTCCATAGCTTGTTTTAATACATGGTTAGGTTCACCATATAAGGTGGTAAGGATACTAAACGCTTTTGCTATTTTATCTTCTATGCCTACACTCTTACACCACATATAAACTTCTTGTGTATTTTTGCTTTGCATTAAGGTTAGTAATTCTTCGGTATCATCATTAGACAAATTGGCAAATTTTGCCAATGAACGAAAAACGCTGATATGTCCTAATGATAATAGTGGTTGTTCCACTCCCAAGATTTTCATGCTTTTTAGCATTAAATCGACTAACTCAATATCTGCTTGTATGCCATTAAAACCATATAATTCCGCACCAACTTGTAATGGTTCACGAGTGCTGTATAAGGTATCAGGTTGGGTATGCAAAACGCTACCGGCATAGCAAAAGCGATTTATCCCATTATTTGCCGATAAAATATGAGCGTCAATCCGAGAAATTTGTGGGGTAATATCTGCACGCAAACCTAATTGTAAACCTGAAAACTGGTCGGTTACACGAATGGTTTTTAAGGAAAGACCTGCATCAATACGAGTTAATAGTGAATGGGTATATTCCATCATTGGCGGCATAACTAATTGATAGCCGTGTAAATGAAATAATGATAGTAATTCTTCCTTTGCACTTTCTAATCTGCGTGCTGATGAGGGTAGAATGTCAGAAATATATTCTGGTAATTGCCAAGATTGCATAAGTTTTTATATACAAATAACTATTAATTACACGTCAAACCATTTGCGATTGCTTGACGTAGCTTCAAAACCTGCCATTCTAACATAATCATACGGTTAATACAGAATTTTGATTTTAATATTTTTAACTTCAATTCATCTTCTTTAGAAACTCCTACAAAACCCTATCAGAAACAAAAATTTAATTCTGCCGTAGGGTTGGACAACACAACCCACCAAAACGCCGTGAGCGTTAATTCATTGTATTTCAATGATTTTTATTCCGCCCTATCGGGAGGTTTGGTGGGCTGGTAAGCCCACCATACGGCGTTTCTTTTTCAAAAATTAGGTTTTGCAGGAGTTTCCTTTACTGTATATTTTTTCCGGCAGACTTATTTTTGAAGTCTCTAAAATTAATCATTTTGAATCATAGATAACCTTGTGTAATAACTCCCTTACAAAACTGATAAATGAGACTCCTGCAAAACCTTTGTTGTTACCATTCGTCATTTTGAGCGAAGCTAAAACAATGATTATTTCACCGTTAGGTGAAATCTTTATTGACGAAGTCAATAAAGGATTACGAAGTAATAAAACCGAAATTTATGCCAGCTTATGCGAAGCTAAATCAAATTACATAACAAGTGGTTATGCGAGATTCGACCTCACCGAAACTTCGTTTTCTAACATAAACTAAACAATATAAATGCACCACAAATGCCAGTTTTGCAGATGTTTTTCATACGTATGTACATTTTTAAGGCATAGTAGTACAAGAAATCGAAGACATAACCTTTTGCAAAAGTTTTATAGTGTTGTTTTTTTTACATACATACATACATACATATCAACTATTTAAATCAATTTATCTGTATTTTTCTTATTATATTTTGTTATTACTTTTTTAATTATCTTGTTTCATATTCATTTTATATTAAATAATGCTAACACAATCAAGACTCATTATTTAATTTAAGGGAAAATACCATGAAAAGTAATAGTTTCGTTTTAGGCTCATTTTTAGCACTTGCACTTACCGCATGCAGTAGTAGTGGTGGTAGTGATAGCACTCCAAAAGTAAATCAGTTCACTGACAATAGTGCTGCCAATACTACGTCTGGTGGCAATAACACAAATGCAAATCCATCTGTTAATCCAAGTGCAACAAATACCACTTCTGTTGGCAATAACACTGGTGCAAAAAAAGAAGTTACTGGAACTTGGCAATATTTAGGAACAGAAGGATATGTACATGGTGTTAGTGATACCGATAAACTTTCCAAAGTTGTCATTGGTGATAATTTCACCTTTGATTACGACCAAGAAATGTCTCAAATTAAGAGTGGTAATTGGGTAGATAATTCAGGTACTCTGGTAATTAACGGCAAAAAAATGCCAAATTTGGTATGGAATAACACTTTAAGTTATGCTCGCTTCGGTATGATTACTGTGAAAAACGATCCAAATTCAGGTTATTGGGGAAATTCGCAGGCTTATTTATTTCATCAAGGAGAAGTAACACCTGCTGATGCTTTACCTACAAAAGATACCAATGCAGTTTATCAAGGAATTGCTTTTGTTGTCGATGGCAGCAATAAAAACAACAGAACTCATGAAGCAAAATCCTTATTCAATGTAAATTTTGCTGATAAAACAGTTAAGGGCACAATCTCTAACATTCAAATCGGTAAACAAAAGTTTGATAATATTGTTTTGGAAGGGGACATTAGCACCCAAAATGGTCGTAATTCCTTTGTTGGCACAACAGTCGGTAACACTAAAATGAACGGTGCATTCTACGGTAAAAATGCCGAAGAAATGGCTGGCGTTTTTGCAGATGTAAAGCAAGGTGTTGAAGGCGGCTTCGGAGCACAAAAACAAGGTAAATAAACCTAAATTAAGAACACCTGCAAAACTCGTCATTCGTAAGTTTCACGAAATGAACAAATAGCATAATCTGCTGTTTTATAAATATTTTTACTTCACTAAAAATGAAGAATAATATAAACAAGCGAGTTTTGCAGGAGTTTATAAAAAACTATTTTCCGGCAGACTTATTTTTAAAAACTTTTAAAATTTCTCATTTTCTCTCATAAACTAAAAATCTTTATAAAACAATAAATTATATTAATAATTTCGTTGCATAAATTCATAAATTACGCATTTTACAAGTGTTTATTTTAAAAAATTTGAGTTTTGCAAAGTTATCCATTGGTACAATCCAACTTTATTTTAAAATTTTTAAATAAGCTTAATATGAGTAAAGTAGCCGTTTCTCCTATGATGGAGCAATATTTAAGTATCAAAAGCCAATGCCCTGACAAATTATTGTTTTATCGCATGGGTGATTTTTATGAATTATTTTTTGATGATGCAGTTGAAGCATCACGTTTATTGAATATTACATTAACATCTCGTGGTCAGATGAATGGCGAACCTATTAAAATGGCAGGTGTTCCATTTCATTCATCAGAACAATATTTATTAAAATTAGTGCGTGCTGGCAAACAAGTTGCTATTTGCGAGCAAGTAGGAGAAGTGGGGGCTAATAAAGGTCCAGTAGAACGTGCGATTGTAAGAATTGTTACCGCAGGAACTCTAACCGATGCAGCTTTATTGGAAGATAAAAATACTAATCGTATTGTTGCTTTGGTTATGGGTAAAAAACATGCGGCTATTTCATGGCTATCATTAGAATCTGGTGAATTTTTATGTAAAAAAATCGAATTATCAGCCATTGAAGACGAGTTACAAAGGCTTAATCCTGCTGAAATTTTATTATCAGAATCTTTACGTCTTACTCTTCCTACTCGGTTTAAAGATAAGGTAACTTTGCTAAATCCATGGCAATTTTCTACTGATGAAGGTTTTAAACTATTGTGTAATTTTTTGGGCGTACAAGATTTACATGGGTTTGGGCTTGAAAAGAGAGAAAATGATTTGGAAATTGCCGCAGCTGGTGCAGCATTAAATTATATTCGTTTAACTCAAATCGAAATTCCACATCATATCGATAAAATTGCCATAGAAAGTAACCAACGTTATATCACTATGGACGCTACTACTCGTCGTAATTTGGAAATAAGTACAACATTAAGTGGTAAAACCTCCCCTACTCTTTTTTCACAAATGGATATTTGTGTAAGCAATATGGGCTCTCGGCTGTTGGCTCATTGGTTACATCACCCTTTGCGTGATATTGAGCAAATTCAACAACGTCAAAATGCAGTTACCACTCTATTAGATGAGCATGATGATATTCGCGTAAGCTTAAAAAATATTTCTGATATTGAACGGATTGTGGCAAGAATTGCAATTGGTAGTGCAAGACCTCGCGATTTATCCGCCTTGCGAACATCTTTATCCATTTTATCCAATTTAAATATACCCAATGGCGATGATGATTTGTTAAAACAAATAGCTAATACTCTACCATTAGGAAGCGATATTGCAGAGTATTTAACCCAAGCAATTGCACCTGAACCATCGCTTTTTGTGCGTGATGGCGGTGTAATTGCCGATGGTTTTTGTAAAGAATTAGATGAATTACGCCATATCCAAGAAAACTGTAATGAGTTTTTACAAAAATTACAAATACAAGAAAGTGAACGTTTAGGACTTAACACGCTTAAAGTTGAATTTAATCGTGTTCATGGATTTTATATTGAATTGAGCCGTAAAGATGCAGAGTCTGCTCCTCCGGATTATGTTCGCCGTCAGACTTTGAAAAATGTTGAACGTTTTATTACTCCTGAATTAAAAGAGTTTGAGGATAAAGTATTAAATGCCCAAGAAAACGCTTTATCATTAGAAAAACAGCTATACAACGAAATCTTGCAAAAACTTCAACAACAATTGCAATTATTACGCAAAATCGGACAAGCAGCTGCCGCATTAGATGTATTAGCATCTTTTGCAACTTTGGCATATCAGAAAAATTGGGTAGCACCGAATTTTGTTGAATATCCAGCAATTGAAATAGTTTCCGGCAGACACCCAGTGGTAGAAGAAAGTGTAACTCAATTTACTCCAAATAATTGCCGATTGAATGATAAACGCCGCTTGATGATTTTAACTGGTCCTAATATGGGCGGAAAATCAACCTTTATGCGGCAAATCGCTCTGATTGTACTTTTGGCACATACCGGTTCATTTGTTCCGGCAGACTCGGTTACTTTGGGGCGTATTCACCGTATTTTTACTCGCATCGGTGCATCTGATGATTTAGCTAATAATCGTTCCACTTTTATGGTGGAAATGTCAGAAACCGCACAAATTCTTAATCAAGCTGATGCAAATTCATTGGTGTTGATGGACGAAATAGGGCGGGGTACTTCTACTTTTGATGGTTTATCGATTGCGTATGCTACCGCAGAACATTTGCTAAATCGCAATCAAAGTTTTGTGTTATTTGCCACTCATTATTTTGAATTAACTACACTGCCGGAACATTTTAATACGGCTTTTAATATGCACTTAAATGCAATTGAAAATGGTGATGACATCGTTTTTTTGCATCAAGTGGAAGCCGGACCTGCAAATAAAAGTTATGGCATTGCCGTTGCAAAATTAGCAGGTTTGCCCAAACGAGCTTTGAGTAATGCTACGAAATATCTTACCCAATTAGAACAAAATTCAACTAATCAACAAGCACAGGGAGATTTATTTATACACTCGTCAAACGATGAGATTGAAGAATATTCAATCCAACAAGAACTTATCGATGCAATTCGCCATGTAGATGTAGATGCTCTCTCACCCAAAGAGGCTTTGGATTGGATTTATAATTTGCAGAAAATGTTATAAAAGTCTTGTGAAAACCTTTGCAAAATTCACTTTCTGAGACTCCTGCAAAACTTGATTTTTTCTATTACTCGTCATTTTGAGCGTAGCGAAGAATCTTTATAAACAATAAGTTAGATTCTTCATTTCACTTCGTGAAATGAAGAATGACGAGTTTTGCAGGAATCTCTTTCTTTTCATTCGTCATTCTGAGCGTAAGCGAAGAATCTTTCATAAGAACAACGAGTTAAGGAAATCCTGCAAAACTTGTCATTCTGCTACAAATTTACGAATGACGGGTTTTGCAAAAGTTTCAGTCTGCCGGAAATTATTTTAACAACTTAATAAATCACCCCACCATTATCATTATCCAATGGATTTAGGATTGAAGTTGTTAAATTAGATGATAAAGAATATTCCATATCATCATTATTAGCAATTTCTGTATTAGATGTTTTAGATAAGTCTGCCGGAAAAACTATACTATCACTTTCAAGCACACTGGATAAATTAGGTAGATTATCTTCCTTATTATTAGTAGTAGATATTTCAGAAGATATTTCAGAATTAAACTCACCATTTTCAATACTATGTAATAATTCGATAAATCCCTGTTCTAATAATTGGATATTATCAAATAAATTTTCTGATGATTCTTGTGTGTTTTTTAAATCTTCTGCTACATTGGTAGTAATATTTTCATCTTTGTTTTCAGATAGATTATTATCTGCTATATTATTTATTTCTTCTAATTGCTGTAAGTTATCAGCAGAGTTATTATCAGCTTCTATATTTTCCGGCAGACTGTTTATATATTTTTGATAACTATCCGGATTGGTAATAATTTCATTAACCGCATCATTATCTAATACAACCCCATCTTCAAATTGTATTTCATCAATTCTATATGATGGATTATAGAAATAATTACTTACTGTTAGTTTATTATCGCTGTCTTTAATTTGTACAATTAGGTTATCTGAACTGCGAGTGATTTTTAGTTCATTGAGAGTAATGCCATCTGTAAATTTGATTATGTCTTTGCGGTTTGCTGATGTATCATAATTATTAATGGTGTCTTTACCAAAGTTTCTA
>JAFZMY010000019.1 GCA_017553165.1 Neisseriaceae bacterium | reverse complement strand
CAATCTCGCCCTGAAACGGTGAAATCGCAAGAAAAACGCATGGATACGCTTCGCCGTTACAACATTAAAAACAAAAGCAATATCATCACGCAAGGTCGTGCGATTGGACAAAAAGTCGGTCAAGGCAAAGTGCGTTTGGTGTTAGACGCAAGCGAAATGGACACCGTTAAATCAGGCGATGTTTTGGTTACCGATATGACCGATCCAGACTGGGAACCTGTAATGAAACGCGCTTCTGCAATCGTTACCAATCGTGGCGGTCGCACTTGCCATGCAGCGATTATTGCTCGTGAATTAGGCATTCCTGCGGTTGTGGGCTGCGGCGACGCAACGCAAATTTTGCAAGAAGGTCAAGAAGTTACCGTATCTTGTGCCGAAGGCGACACAGGTAATATTTACGAAGGCTTGTTAGATGTTGAAATTAACGACATTGAATTAGGCAATATGCCTGAATCGCCTGTTAAAATTATGATGAATGTCGGTAATCCCGAATTAGCGTTCGGCTTTGCTTCGCTTCCCAGTCAAGGTATCGGCTTGGCGAGAATGGAATTTATCATCAATCGTCAAATCGGCATTCACCCCAAAGCCTTGTTAGACTTTGATAAATTAGAAGACGACCTAAAAATGGTTGTGAAAGACCGCATTTCAGGTTACGCCAATCCGACCGAATTTTTCGTAGAAAAAATCGCCGAAGGCGTGGCAACCCTTGCCGCTTCCGTTTATCCGAAGAAAATCATCGTGCGTATGTCGGACTTTAAGTCAAACGAATATGCCAATTTAATCGGCGGACGCATTTACGAACCGAATGAAGAAAATCCGATGTTAGGTTTCCGTGGAGCGGCTCGCTATGTGTCGGAAGACTTCCGCCCCTGCTTTGACTTGGAATGCCAAGCCTTGAAAAAAGTGCGGGACGAAATGGGCTTTACGAATGTCGAAATCATGATTCCATTCGTACGCACCCTGAAAGAAGCCGAAAGTGTGGTTAGAGCATTGAAAGACAACGGATTAGAGCGCGGCAAAAACGGCTTGCGTCTAATTATGATGTGCGAATTGCCCACCAACGCTGTGTTAGCAGAACAATTCCTGCAATACTTTGACGGCTTCTCAATCGGCTCAAACGATATGACGCAACTCACATTAGGCGTAGATAGAGATAGCGGCGGACCGATTGCCGCCACCTTTGACGAACGCGACCCTGCGGTTAAAGTGATGTTGTCACTTGCCATTTCCGCTTGTCGTAAGTTAAATAAATATATCGGCATTTGCGGACAAGGTCCATCAGACCACCCAGACTTCGCTCTGTGGTTAGCCAACGAAGGCATAGAAACCATTTCTTTGAACCCAGATACTGTGGTTGAAACTTGGTTATATTTAGCCAAAGAAGCAGGCAAAAAGGCAGAATAATTTTCTCCTTATTAAGCAAAACAACCGTTTATCAGAACGGTTGTTTTGTTGCTTGCAATTAATTTTATAATAGATTAAATTTTAGTCTGCCGGAAAAAATATAATACCTTCCGGCAGACTCTATAATATAAAGTAGTCTGCCGGAAATATTTTTTTAATAGTTAAAAAGTATTTACACAATATAATCAAATGTAAAGGTTTGTAAAAAATGGACGATAAAAAAATAGCAGTTGATAAAAAAATAGCAGTTTTAATTGATGCTGATAACACCTCATCTAATTTTGCAGAAGCATTATTTCAAGAAATTGCCCAATATGGCATTGCATCTGTACGCAGAATATATGGAGACTGGACAAGAAATCCACAAGGTTGGCAAGATAAACTATTGGATTTTGCATTGACCCCAATCCAACAATTCTCATATACCAAAAACAAAGATGCCACTGATATGCAGTTAATTATCGATGCAATGGATTTATTATACAGCGGCACTTTTGATGCTTTTTGTTTAGTATCAAGCGATAGCGACTTTACACCATTAGCAGCCAGATTAAGACAATCTGGCATGACGGTTTATGGTTTTGGCAAACAAACAACGCCAAAATCTCTTACCAAATCATGCGATAAATTTATCTATTTTGAAAATATTGTTGAAAACTTCGAATTTATCGAAAACAAATACGAAACAAACACATACGATTCACAATATTCAAATATTAGAAGATCACCATTTGGCACTTGGAAATACAATAACTATAACAACAACTATAATAACTACAACAATTACAATAGTAACCATAATACCAATAAGCCATATTACCAGCAAAAGAAATACATACCCAACGAAGTTAGAGGATATGTTTATACTGCTATAACACATTGTTCTGATTATACTGGCTGGGCTAATGTTGGCTTTATTGGACATTATATTAAAAACATCGCACCTGATTTTGATTTTAGAACTTATGGATTTTTATCCCTTTCAGATATGTTAAAGTCATTTAACAGTCTCCAATTCAAAATGGATGAAAAATTAAGAATGTTCTGTCGCAGAATCCATTTCAGAGAAGTTGCAGATTTATTGCAACAAGAAATATTTCCTGAATATCAAGATGATAATGGACAAGTTTCAATTAAAGAAATTGAGAATTTGGTCAAATCCAAATGGAATTGGGAAGAGTATGGTTTTAATTCATTTATAGATTTATTAAATCGTATTACCAATATCAACATTATAGATGATAAAATTGAGATTAAACATAACTCATACTCATCATCTTACTCTCAATCATATCCATTAACAGAAGCTAAATTAGATGATAATACTCGAAATATAATATATTCATCTATTCAAGAAAATATAGACGAAACAGGTTGGGCATTTGTTGCCGAAGTTGGTCAAACTATTAAACATAAACTTCCTGATTTCAATTCCAAAAATTATGGTTTCTTTAAAATTTCTGAATTACTGAAAACATTTAATGAGTTGCAATTCAAATCAATTGGATTAAATCTATATTGTCGCCCTATTCCAATTAAGGAACTTGAAGAACTTTTCATTAATCAAATTTTCCCTAAATATCAAGATTGCGATAATGTTGTTGACATAGACTATATCGAAGATATTATAAAAAACAAATGGAATTGGGAAGATTACGGATTTAGTTCATTCAAAGAATTGTTGGAAAAATTAGATATTATCGAATTTTTCGATGATAATTTGATTCAGTTAAAATCACAATCCACAAATGAACAAGATACGTTACAAGATAATTCATTGCAAAATGATTTCTATAACTAATTTCGTGCTATGCGTGAATAGTATTTGCACATATTAATCAGTGTACAATCTATAAACAAAGGCAATTTGTAAGCATATCGCTACATCTTGCCTTTTGTATTTTTAGTCCCCTGCAAAATCTAATTTTTTAAAAATTAACTCCGTAGGCGATTCCTGCAAAACTCGTTATTCGTAAATTGAGCGAAAGCATTGCAAATAATATCAACTTATTGTTTTATAAATATTTTTCACCAAACTTACGAATGACGAATGATGAAAAAATAGGATTTCGCAGTAGTTTCCGTAGGTAGGTTTAAATTTTTTGTTTCTGTATGAGTTTTACAAAGGTTTAGTATGATTTTGCATGAAACTCATCATTTCCCAACAGACTATAAATATTTTCCGGCAGACTATACATTTTCCGGCAGACTATACATTTTCCGGCAGACTATACATTTTTTCCGGCAGACTATACATTTTTTCCGGCAGACTATTAATTTAATAAATATAAACGTTTAATATCAATCTTAAATGTTATAATGGCAAAGTTTGTGTATTTCAAATTAACCGGAGATAAAAATTATGGGACTGATTGTTGCGGCGTTTGACGCTATTTCGGGTAACTTGGCTGACCAGTGGTTAGATGTGATTGAAGCGTCCGACATGACCGAAGGTATTGTGATGACCAAAGGCGTGTCGGTTCGGCGTGGGGAAAAACGCAAT
>JAFZMY010000136.1 GCA_017553165.1 Neisseriaceae bacterium | reverse complement strand
ATCAGCATCAGCATCAGCATCAGCATCGGAATCACTATTTCCACCACCGCCATTATATGAGCCACCACCTGATGCACCACTACTGCCAGAAGATGAACTATTGCCATTATCGGCATCGAAATCAGAATCTGCATCGCTATCTGCATCAGCGTCTGCATCGTTGTAATTGTTTTGTTGATCTGTTTTGTTTGATGAATTAGAGCCGCCACTGTTAGCAGCAATCGCTAAACCTGCAATCGCTGCAACACCAATCGCAAGTCCTGTTTTATCAGACATTCCTGCATCTGCAACTTCGCTTGCTAATAAGGCACTGCCATCTGTGGTATTGGTGGGCAAGAGCAGTGCGGCAAAATCTTTATTGTCTTGATATTCGGAAATTACAAATTCAGGCTGTCCATCTTCGCCAAAAATAATTAAATCATCACCTTGTGTTGTGATTTTATCTTGGTCGATTTTGTCAATTGGCAAACCATTTTCGTCCAAAATTTGTACATTATCATCAGGTTTAACCTTAATTTGAATAGCTTGGTTAGCAACTGGTTTGATGATTTTGTTGTTGATTACAAGAGTAGCCATGATGTTTTCCTTTGACAAAATCGACATAAACAAAAACAGGTTAACGGTTTTATTTATAATCTATTGTTTTTTTTTTTTTGCAATATCAATTAGTTACAAATGGCATGTTGTTTGATGTAAATCAACTATTTTGAATTTAAACGAAATTAAGAAAAAGAATATTTATAGGACAAGAAATTGAGAATATTCTACAAACTTTTACGGTAGCGAGCTTTTCCGGCAGTGTTTTTATATAGATTCCTTGATGAATTTTTCAAAGCTTCGCCTGTCTACTCGCATAAAGAGACACCTGCAAAACCCTTGTTTTTACCATTCGTCATTTTGAGCGAAGCGAAAAATCTATTTATTAAACAAGTGATTATATTCTTCATTTTTTCTTCGAAAAATTCAGAATGACGTGTTTTGCAGGAGTCTTATAAACTGCAGATTGCTTGCTTCGCAATTCTTTTATTTATTTCGTAAATAAAGATTTTTGACTTCGTCAAAAATAAACTTTGTTTTAGCTTCTTTCAAAATGACGAATGGTAAAACAATGGTTTTGCAGAAGTCTCTATAATTCTGCGGTATGGTTGACACGCAGCCTACGCATACTGCTATGCGTAATTTTTTTGAATTTATTCCATACATCGGATGGTTTGGTAGGCAAATATCATGCCTACAGCGTTTCTTTTTCAAAAATTAGGTTTTGCAGGAAGTTGTCCATTAAGGATAAACTATTTTTGCATAAGCAGAATGGTTATGAATTGATTCAAAATTTTCGCTTTCAACAGTAAAACATTTAACTCGTTTTTCGGCACGCAAGGCGGCGGATACGTCTCTTACAATATCTTCAACAAATTTAGGGTGGTCGTAAGCGTATTCGGTAACATATTTCTCATCAGGTCTTTTTAATAAACCGTATAATTGACAAGAGGCTTGATTTTCTACTAAATCAATAATTTCTTCTGGCTCAATCGCACAATTGCTACATAATGAAACTGTAACATGAGAACGCTGATTATGTGCCCCATAAGCAGATATTTCTTTTGAACATGGGCAAAGACTGGTAACCGGAATCACCACTTTAATCGATGAATTATATTCGCCATTGGCATATTCACCAGTCAAAGTTACATCGTAATCCATCAAGCTTTTAATTCCAGAAACAGGTGCAGATTTGGTGCGGAAAAAAGGTGCTTGAATTTCAATTTGCCCTGCATCTGATGCTAAATCACGCAACATGGTGTGAGTGAGCATAGAAAGTGCATCATAGCCAATAGCATCATCGTATGCCTCAATTAATGCTACAAAACGAGACATATGCGTACCTTTTTGATGTGCAGGTAAATATACCGACATTGCCACCGTGGCAATCGTTGGTTGTTCCCCTTGTGCGGTACGCCATTTTAGCGGAATACGCAAACCGCGTATTCCAACTCGAGTAATTGCTAAATTACGTGTATCCGCACTACTTTGCACATCTGCAATAGCGTTCATAATAAAGACCTAATTAAAATTTAAATGATAAGCCGGCTAATATACCAAATGAGAGTATATATCGGCAATTAATTTACCCAATGAAACATATAACATGCACAAATAAAAGAAAAATTTAACCTAAACTCTGCAATAAATAAAGATTTTTATAGGTTTCCGGCAGTGTAAAAGTAATATCAAATTTTCAAATTGTAACGTTAAATTGCTTATTAAACGGTGTTATAATTCTTGCTTTCAAATTTTTTAAAATATTTTTTATAAGAATATCTCACGTACACTTGGAATATATATGTGTTTGTTTTAGTTAATAATTTCATATAAAGGTGGGATACTCGGAGCAACAAAAAATGGACGAAAACTTAAAAGAAGCCGCATTAAACTTTCACGAATATTTGCAACCTGGCAAAATTCAAGTAACGCCAACCAAGCCGTTGGCAACGCAATACGATTTATCTTTGGCATATTCACCAGGTGTAGCCGCTCCCT
>JAFZMY010000135.1 GCA_017553165.1 Neisseriaceae bacterium | reverse complement strand
CATCACCGATGAAATGATGAACAAAGCCAAAGCCGAAATGCCTGAATTGCCTAAACAAATGGCTCATCGGTTTGTGAAAGATTATGAAATCACCGACTATGACGCACGCGTTTTAACGGCAACGCCCTTTCAGGCAGCCTTTTTTGAAGAAACCGCCCAAAAATCAGGGGCAGGCAAATTATCGGCAAACTGGATTAACGGCGAGTTAGCGGCGGCGTTAAATAAAAACGGCTTGTCATTAGAGGAATCGCCGATTTCTGCCGATAGAATGGCAGGTTTGGTGAAAAAAATAGCAGACGGCACGCTGTCTGGCAAATTAGCCAAAAAAGCCTTTGAAGCCATGTGGGAGAGCGATTTATCCGCCGAAGAAATCATCGTCCGAGATGGTTTGCAACAAGTAACCGACACAGGTGCGATTGAAAAAATGGTTGAAGAAGTGTTGGCAAACAACGCCAAAACGGTGGAAGAATATAAATCAGGCAAAGAAAAAGCCTTTAACGCTTTGGTAGGTCAAGTGATGAAAGCATCTCGCGGCAAAGCCAACCCACAACAAGTGCAGGAAATAATGAAAGCTAAATTAGGATAATTCTAATCATGAAAAAAAACATAATAAAATCAGCTATAAATATTATATTTATAGCAGGATTACTTGCATCATGCACATCACAACAATCTAACAACACTGCCGGAAACGATAATACCGATAATTCGATTGAAGTTTCACAAAATAATCAAGACTTTTTTGGCAGTGATGTAAGTGATAAAAACTTTGGCATAGATTTTAGCTTGCAATCTACCACAGGCAAAAAAATCTCCTTGCACGACACGCATGGTAAGGTTACGGTTTTGGTTTTTGGTTATACCCACTGCCCTGATGTTTGCCCTACTAATCTATTTACATACGCCAATGCTATGGAACATTTAGGAGAATTATCGAACAATGTACAATTGTATTTTATTACGGTTGATCCAGAACGCGATACTCCTGAAAAATTAGGCGGTTACGTTACCATGTTTCACCAAAATTTTATTGGATTAGTTCCAGAAGAAAGCAATTTGGAGGAAGTAAAAAAAGCATGGGATATAACTTCTGCCAAAGTTCCAACCAGAGATGGAAATTACAATGTAGATCACTCTGCCGGAACGTATCTAATTGATAAAGAAGGAAAAACATCAATTTACGAACCGCATAGTGCTACTGCCATACAATTAGCAAATGATTTACGTCTATTACTAACTGACACTGCCGGAAACGCAAAATGACAAACAATATTCTCACCATTGCCCTATCCAAAGGACGAATTTTTGACGAAACATTGCCACTATTAGCGGCTGCCAATATTACACCTTTGGAAAATCCAGAAACATCACGTAAATTAATCATTCCCACTAATCACGATAATATTCGCGTAATTATTGTACGTGCCTCAGATGTGCCTGTTTATGTACGTTATGGTGCAGCAGATTTTGGTATTGCTGGTAAAGATGTATTAATTGAACATGGAGACAATGGTTTATATCACCCATTAGATTTACAAATTGCCAAATGTCGCATGATGGTTGCAGTTAAAAAAGGCTTTGATTATGCAAGCGTTTCCCAAGCTGGTTCAAGATTACGCATTGCCACCAAATATCCTAATATCGCACGTGATCACTTTTCACAAAAAGGAGTGCACGTTGATATTATTAAATTATATGGTTCAATGGAATTAGCACCATTAGTAGAATTATCCGATGCTATTGTTGATTTAGTATCGACAGGAAATACACTTAAAGCCAATAATTTAGAAGCAGTGGAACATATTTGTGATATTTCCAGCCAATTAATTATTAACAAAGCATCTTTGAAACTTAAACATTTACAAATACAACCAATTATCACCAACTTTACCAAAGCAGTAGAAAAAAATTCGCAACAGTAAAATTTCAATAAAAAAGTCTGCCGGAAAGATATTAAATAAACTTTCCGGCAGACTTTTTAAAACATAGGAACACCACACCATGAAAACCATTTTCCCCATATTTTCGATAACTATTTTAGCGTTATACAGCTTAAGTGCTTGTACACAAGAAGAAAGCAACAAACAAACACAACAATTGACCACAAAAGCTACTAAAGCTTTTAAAAACGGCGATTACACTCTGGCTGTTCAACTTTCTGAACAAGCATGTAATGCTGGTGATGCAAACAGTTGCTCCAATCTCGGCGTATTGTATTTAGCAGGTAAAGGTGTGAAACAAGACTATGCACAAGCTGCTAAATTTCTTGAACAAGCCTGTAATGGTGGTATTGCAAACAGTTGCTTCAATCTCGGTGCGTTGTATTCAAAAGGTATGGGCGTAGAACAAGACTACACAAAAGCTGCCAAGCTCTACGAACAAGCCTGCAATGTTTCTGATGCAAACGCTTGCAACAATCTTGGTGGTTTGTATTCAGAAGGTAAAGGTGTAAAACAAGACTACACACAAGCCGCTAAACTCCACGAACAAGCCTGTAATGCAGGTATTGCAATTGCGTGTAGCAATCTCGCATCATCGTATGTTAAAGGTTTAGGAGTGGAAAAAGACATAGAAAAAGCCGCAGAACTATACACAAAAGCATGTGATGACGGTGATAAAGACGCTTGTTTATTGGTTAATACTGGTAAAGAGTTGATAAAACAAATCTCCAACTAAAGCCGTTAAAGAAACTCCTGCAAAACTCGTCATTCGTAAGTTTTCATAGGAAAACGAATAATCTCAACTTATTGTTTTACAAAAGATTCTTCGCTTACGAATGACGAATGGTGAAAAATTTAGGTTTTGCAGGAGTTTCTTTATCTGTAACACCGTATGATAGGTAGAAATAAAAGAATCTCATGCCCCACCATATTGAAAGTTTCAATAATCTAAAATATGTTTAAGTGGCAGCGATGTAGTGTGTTTTACCTCTTTTAATACAAAACTTGATTTTGCATCTAACACTCCAGTGCGTGAGAGTAATGTTTCTAAAATAAAATGAGAAAAATCTTCCATATCAACAAAAAAGGCATGCAGCATATAATCCGTTTCACCAGTTAAAGCAAAACAACTTAATACTTCGTCCCAATCTCTTACTGCCAATTCAAATGCTGAACGAATTTCCTTATTTTTAGCCAATGTAACTCGAATAAACGCTTGCAAACCTAAACTAATACTTGTGGGAGAAAGCAAGGCAACATAACGTTCTATCACGCCATTATCTTCCAATTGTTTCAATCTTCTCAAACATGGAGATGGTGATAAAGCAACGCGTTCTGCTAATTCGACATTGGTTAATCTTCCATTTTGTTGTAGAGCATTTAGAATGCGTAAATCAGTTTTATCAAAAGTATTCATATAGATACAATATGCCAAGATGGTTTTAAATAAGTCGATTATAGTTTGAATAAAAAAAATATAAAATAGTCTGAAACACTTTGCAAAAGTGGTAGATGAAACTCCTGCAAAACCTAATTTTTGAAAAAGAAACGCCGTAGGGTGGGCTTCCATCCCACCAACCGCCCAATAGTTCTGAATAAAAAGCTGTTAAAATACAATAGATTAATGCCCACGGCGTTTTGGTGGGCTGGAAAGCCCACCCTACGGCAGGATTAAATTTTTGTTTCTGATAGAGTTTTGCAGAAGTTTCTATATGAGAGCGAGGTTCGAAGCGTAGTAGCACAGCAAAACGAATACATAACAAGTAGAAAGGCTTGTCGTTGAAAAGCAACGCAAACGTACGAAATGTGCCACAGATACTAATTTTGCAAAGGTTTCAGTCTGCCGGAAAACTTATAAACCCTTTCCGGCAGACTATTTTATTCATTATTACGTAATTTTTGGCGTAACACTTTACCAACATTGCTTTTAGGTAATTCATCACAAAATTCAATTATTTTAGGAATTTTATAAGCAGTAAGCTGTTTTCTACAATATGCAATAATTTCATCTTTGGTGAGTTTAGAGGAATTGCGTACTACAAATAATTTTATAATTTCATTATTTTTCTCATTAAATGTGCCAATACAAGCTACTTCGCGTACTCCCTCTATATTTGCCACTATATCTTCTATTTCATTCGGATAAACATTAAATCCTGATATAACAATTATGTCTTTTTTACGGTCAATTAATTTGATACAACCTCGATTATCCATAACGCAAATATCGCCAGTAGCCAACCAACCGTCTTTATCAAATACTTTGGCAGTTTCTTCATCTGTTTGCCAATATCCTTTCATTACTTGCGGACCTCTAACCCATAACTCCCCTGCTTCACCAATTTGTACTTCACAACCATCATTATTGCGAATTTGAACTTCGGTATTAGGAATTGGAAAGCCAATATTGCCTGTATATGCAGTTATATTCAGCGGATTTACACAAACTCCAGGGCTACATTCAGTTAAACCATAAGCTTCAATTAAAGGCAAACCTGTGATTTTATACCATTGTTCTGCAACGTTTTTTTGCGTAGCAACTCCTCCGCTTAACGAAATCTTCCAAGTAGAAAAATCTATTTTGGCAAAATTAGGATTATTTAATAGTGCATTAAATAGAGTGTTTACTCCGGTGATTACCGTAGATTTATTATGACGCAAAATCCTTATAAAACTTTTAATATCGCGTGGATTAGTAATAAGAATATTGCTTGCACCGACATTGCAAGCTAACATTAAATTTACAGTTAACGAAAAAATATGATATAGCGGTAATGGGGTAATAAATGTTTCTTCACCAAAATTAAGTTTATTTTTAATCCATTCACGTGCTTGTGCCATGTTGGCACAAATATTTCCATGAGTAAGCATTGCCCCTTTGGCAATACCAGTTGTACCGCCTGTGTATTGCAGTAATGCTAAATCGTCTAATGATATAGGAATTGGGGAAAACGGTGTTTGTTTGCCATACTCAATTGCCTGATTAAATTCAATAGTATTTGGCAAACTGTATTCATTAACCATTTTTTTAATATATCGTACGGCAAAATTCATTATTGCACCTTTGATATTTCCTAATAAGTCGCCAATGCGTGCAATAATGATATTTTTAATTTGAGTTTGTTCAAGTATTTCTGATAAGGTATTAGCGAAATTTTCTAAAATAATTATTGTGTTAGCACCACTATTATTTAATTGATATGCCAATTCTCTTGGCGTATATAATGGATTAACATTTACAACCACCATGCCAGCACGTAATGCCCCAAAAATTGCCACCGGATATTGCAATAAATTAGGCATCATAATCGCAATCCGAGAACCTTTTTCTAATTGCAAATGATTTTGTAAAAATGAGGCAAAATATTCTGTTAATAATCCAGTTTGCTGAAAAGTCAAAGATGTACCAAAATTACGATAGGCAACACGTGATGCAAACGTGTCTACACTATGCAAAAACATTTCTATTATTGACGAATATTGAGTAACATCTGCTGTTGCAGCTACTCCATGCTCGTAATTTTTTATCCATATATTTTTCATAATTATCAACAGCTTAAAATATTATTTCCTAACCTTCTAAATTGTAATTATAAGCCCCATATTTTTTATTTTTTAGTCAATTATTGTGCAGTGCAAACTGTCCAAAACTCATGTAAAACTCGTCATTGCCTTGCAGAGACTCCTGCCAAACTCGTCATTCTTAATTTTTCGAAGAAAAATTAAGAATACAACTAATTGTTTAATCAATAGATTTTCCTCTTCACTCAAAATGACGAATGGTAAAAACAAGGATTTTGCAGGAGTCTCCAATTTTATACAGTGAAACGATTAATATATTGTTTTATAAATATTTTTCTTCAACCAATCGTATCAACAATAATCCCACCACCTAAACAACAATCACCATCATATAACACCGCAGATTGACCAGGAGTTACAGCCCATTGTGGATTATCAAAAATAAGCTTGGCATATCCATTTTCTTGATAAATCAATTCACACGGAGCATCTTCCATGCGGTAACGTGTTTTTGCAGTATATCGTCCAGCAGGAGTTTTTTCCGGCAGTGTGTAAGACATATTATTCATTAGCAAACCTTGTGATAATAATAAAGGGTGATTATGTCCTTGCACTACAATTAATTCATTGTTTTTCAAATCTTTACCTGCAACAAACCATGCGTCCCCTGCTCCGCCAATATTCAAGCCCTTGCGTTGTCCAATTGTATAAAAACTCAAACCGCAATGTTCGCCAACAATTTTACCTTCCGGCGTACGCATCGCTCCCGCCTGTGTAGGAAGATATTTTTGCAAAAACTGCCGGAAAGGTCTCTCGCCAATAAAACAAATGCCAGTACTATCTTTTTTGTGTGCTGTTGGCAATTGTAGTTTAGTAGCAAGCTTTCTTACTTCTGTTTTTTTCATTTCCCCCAAAGGAAATAAGGAATAAGACAATTGATATTGAGATAAACGATACAGAAAATAACTTTGATCTTTATTTTCGTCCAAACCTTTGTATAGATAATGCACTCCATCACGCTCAATTTTACGTGCATAATGTCCTGTGGCAATGGCATTTGCACCATGTTGTAGTGCATGTTCTAAAAAACACTTAAATTTGATCTCGGAATTGCACAATATATCAGGATTAGGCGTGCGTCCTGCACTGTACTCATCTAAAAAATAACTAAAAACTCTATCTTTGTATTCAGATGCAAAATTAATTAAATCAATGTCTATACCCAAAATATCTGCAACCGCAATCGCATCTAATGAATCTTCCTTGATTGAACAATAACCATCATTGTCATCATCTTCCCAATTCTGCATAAAAATGCCACGCACACCAAACACTTGTTGCTGCAAAATATATGCCGCAACCGAAGAGTCCACCCCACCAGAAAGTCCAACTGTAATATTTGTCATAGTTCTTTCAATATCAAGATAAAACAAAACTTTTCCGGCAGACTATACATTATTTACATATTCAAATAGTCTGCCGGAAACATAATATTTGTTTTAAGATGATAATTCCCTAATTAATTTCATAGTTTCATAAATTGGCAGTCCCATTACTCCACTAAAACTTCCGGAAAGATTAGTAACAAAGGTTGCACCAATTCCTTGTATAGCATACGCACCGGCTTTATCTTGCGATTCGCCACATAAAAGATATAATTCAATTTCTTCATCTGATAATTCAGCAAAAGTAACATGACTTGTACTAACACGAGTTTGTTCTTTATCATTAAGCGATACACATACTGCACTGATTACTTTATGAGTTCTTCCTGATAACATTTTAAGCATAGCATGGGCATCTTGTTTATCTTTGGGCTTGCCTAATATTTTATCGTCAATTACTACAGCAGTATCAGCACTAATAACTGGAATAGCAGTTGTTGCTAAAAAACGTGAATTACGATTTTTCTCTTGTGCCATGCGAATAACATAAGATTCTGGCTTTTCATTATCATAAACAGTCTCATCAATATCAGAAGGCAAACGAATTACCCACAATCCAATTTTTTCCAATAATTCACGCCTACGCGGACTGGCAGATGATAAATAAACATGACTAAATGGAAGTAAACTATTTTTCATTTAATTAGCCTTTAAAAATCGCATTATCAAAATAAAAAGTCTGCCGGAAAAATTATTTGTTTGTAATTTCTTTAGTAAAACATGCTAAATAATTAACATCGGTATTATCACATAAAATATAGTTACGCCATAATGGTTGATATTTCATACCACTAAACGCAATCGGAGTTAATCCAGACATACGTGCCATACGTGATAATTCAGCAGGTGTGATAAATTTTTTAAAGTCATGTGTTCCTCGTGGCAACATATTCAAAATATATTCAGCCGCAATAATCGCATGTAAATAAGATTTGGCATTGCGATTTAAGGTGGAAAAAAATACTTTACCATTTGGTTTTACCAAACGTGCACAAGCATTAATAATCGCTTGTGGGTCTGGTACATGTTCCAACATTTCCATGCAAATCACGCTATCAAATGTTTCCGGCAGACTATCTGCTAATTCTTCGGCTGAAATTTTACGATAATCGATGGTAAGTTTACTTTTCTGTGCATGAAGTCGTGCCACTTCAAGGGAACGCTCTGCCATATCAATGCCGGTTACTTGTGCCCCAACTCTCGATAAGGCTTCGGTCAAGATGCCACCACCACAACCTACATCAATTACTCGCTTATTTTCAATGTTATCGTTCATACAAATAAAATCTAAACGAATAGGATTGATGTCATGCAAAGTTTTCAGCTCTCCATTAGGATTCCACCATTCTTCTTCAAAACGGCTGAATTTTTCTATTTCTGCTGTATCAACGTTGTTATTTGTCCATTGTTCATTCATAAAATAAAATGCCCTTATGATTATTCAGGTACTCCTGAAAAACGATACGCCCTACCGCTATGGAAATGGTCAATTGGACCATGCCCTTTGCCAACTTGCCAATCTTTTGCTTCGGCAATCGCAATTTGTACGTAGTGTTTAGCTGCTAACACTGCCTCTTGCATATTGGGCAATTGCGGACGTAGACAGGCAATTGCAGATGATAGCGTACAACCTGTGCCATGGGTGTTATTAGTTTGAATACGCGGTTTAGCATATTTATCAGCTGATTCATTAGAAAACAGCCAATCAACCGCATCTTCTCCCATGCCATGCCCACCTTTGGCTAATACGTAATTTGCACCTTTATCAAGCAAAATACGACTTTGTTCTGCTATTTTTGCGTCAGACGATGCAATTTCGCTACTCATGGTCAATTGGGAAAGTTCATGTAAATTAGGAGTAACTATATTGGTAAGCGGCAATAAATCATCAATTAATTTACGCGTAATATCTTCTTCAACTAACGCATCACCAGAAGTGGCAATCATTACAGGATCCCATACTACGCATAATGGCTGATATTTTTTCAAAATATTAACTACTACATCAATCGCTTCTACATTAGGAAGCATGCCAATTTTTACTGAACAAATGTCAATATCATCAAAAACCGCTTCACATTGTGCAGCAATAATATCGGCATCAACTGAATTTAAAGAACGAACACCTTGTGTATTTTGTACTGTAACCGCAGTAATAGCACAACAACCATAACCACCTAATGCACTGATGGTTTTTAAGTCTGCTTGCACACCTGCACCAGCAGAAGAATCAGAACCTGCAATTGTTAAAACTTTCGGATTGGAATTTAAAACACTCATGTTTTTACCCTTTCATTTTGAATTTAAAACAAAGCAATCAGTCTTCTTCTTCCCCAACCTCTTCTTCTATGTATTCTTCGTTATCATCTTGTTCATTATTCAAATCGACAACTAAACCATTCATTGCCAAACTACCATCTTTTAATGACAAAGTTCCAGATAACACATTGTTATTGCGTTTCATATATCCTTGTTCAACCAAATTATCTATGACATTGTTTGTCATAATTTGTATGGTTTCACGAATTTCATCAAGATGTTGATTACTATTATTTCCATCTACTGCAAAAAGAGTACTAACCTGCGATTGAGCCAAATCTTCCACCACTTTAACCGGTATAGAATATTGAAATTCCGCATTAATTTTAGGTATAAGAAGTGTTGCATCGTCTAAATCTCGCTCTTTAATGTCATGCAAAGAGAAAAATCCATCAAGACTAATCTTGCCAGCTGGCATATTAAAATTGAATGTACGCAAAGAAAATTTAGGATCATTGGCAAATATTGGCAAACCTTCTTTGTGTGCAATCTCAATTACTTGCTCACGCCATTTTTCTTCATTAGGTTCAAGTGTAATATTGGAGAGTTTATCTCTAACTTTTTTAAGGGATTGTGCATGTAAATGCTCTGCACTAACATCAATCACCATCGGACCGTATGACTCTTCGGCATAAATCATTTTGTCAAAACCAATCGCTCCTTGTGCATCAACAAATTCTTTATCTGCTTCCAAAGAGGTGTTAAGTGTAAAATGGTCAATTGAAATATGCGTAGGTGGCAATTCAACCGATGGATTAATAAAACTACCAACTTGCAAATTACCAAGCATATTAACCAAATCGTTAAGACGAATGCGGTATTTTGTTTGCTGATTCCAATTGAGTTCAAATTTTCCTAATGATAATTCACTATTGCCAGTGTGGATTGGATTAACACGTGCTGTACGAGTTAAATAATCAAAATCTTTCAAGGAAATATCACCTTGATCTGCCAAAATTATTGCTAATGATGGAGCGGTAATATGGCTTTCATATTGAGAATACAAAGGCTTGTATTGAGTATTAATATTTAAGCCACCCCATTTAATTTTTATCCCAGAAAGCTCTTCATAATCAAATGGTAAAACCTTTAAATATAGTCTGCCGGAACCAGATAAAGATATGGTATCGGTCAAACTAACAGGAACATCAACTTTGAAAAATTGTTGCAATGTTTTTTTCTGTGCATCAGTAAAGATAAATTCACTATCAATTTTTGCTTGCCCAATACGGTTTCCAATCCAAGGTCCATGTTTAATATGACTTTTGATAACGATTGGGTCTTTTAATAATGTAAGTAGTTGTTCCGGCAGACTATCACCTATTTTGTCGGCAAGTTGTGGCAATAAGCGTATGGTGATTGTTTCTTCTGATGAGAAAAAATTCCTTTTGTAATTATATTCTTCGACAGTTAATCCAGAAGTGTTAGAAATTACATCACGTCGTGCCAACAAAGTCTGTTCTGCACGCAAACTAAAAGAATAGGTGCTAATAATATAGGCAACAATACATGAAAATACAAATGTAACTGCAAAAATTAATTTTTTCTTCATACAATATATTAACCAATTTATTCTTGGGATTTTTTAAATACCCACAAGTATACCGCTAAACTATAAAAAAGTCTGAAAACAGTACTAAATAATTACCCCTTGTGCAATTAATGCACGTGCTTTATCTAAACGTTCGACAGTACCAACATCAAGCCAATTAGCATTAAGATGTCGTGCTAATACATTATGATTTTTTGCACCTTCACGCAACAGTGGCAAAAGTGGCATTTTTTCTCCTTTTGCAATATTTGCAAAAAAATTAGGGTGATAAGCACTAATCCCACTAAATGTATAAAACGGTTTATCAGACAAGGATAAATATCCATCAGAATCTATACCAAAATCTCCTTGAATATTATGAGTAGGATTATCAACCAACCATAAACATGCACTTTGCCTTGCTGTTAATTGTTTAGCAACTTCACTTACACTGTTAAAATCAATATCGGTCAAAATATCGCCATTAACAACAATAAATGGTTCATCACCTAATAATGAAAGTGCATTGGCAATACCACCTGCTGTTTCTAAACTGCCGGAAAGTTCTTTTGAATAGTGAATTTGTACTCCAAATTCACTACCATCACCTAATGCTTGCTCGATTTTTTCTCCCAACCATGCAAGATTAATCACTACATCTTGCACATTCGCATCAGATAAAAGACGTAAGGTGCGAGAAATCAATGTATCTTTATTACTTAATGATAATAATGGTTTGGGACAAACATCTGTAAGCGGTCGCAATCTTTCCCCTCGACCTGCTGATAGAATCATGGCTCGCATTTTAATGATTATTCCTAAACAAGCTAATAGTTATGCAATATCTAATACTGGAAAAGATTTCACTGTTTCATCAACTGCTTTAACACGCAATAAAAAATCTTCTAATAAATTCAGTGGCAAAGCACTCGGTCCATCACAACGTGCTTTGTCAGGATTAGGGTGTGCTTCTAAAAACAAACCGGCGATTTTTGTTGCAATACCAGACAATGCCAAATCCACAATTTGCGAACGTCTGCCACCCGATGCCGCTGAACCTGAATCTCTGGTTTGCAAAGAATGGGTTACATCAAAAATAATTGGAATATCGTTACAAGTTTTTTTCATAACCCCAAAACCTAACATATCCACAACCAAATTATCATAACCAAAACAGCTACCACGCTCACATAAAATCAGCTGATTATTGCCCAATTCATGAAATTTTTCGACAATATTTTTCATTTGCGTAGGACTTAAAAATTGAGGTTTTTTAATATTAATCATGCGTCCTGTTTTTGCCATTGCCGCAACTAAATCGGTTTGACGTGCTAAAAAAGCAGGCAACTGCAAAATATCACACACATGGGCAACATGAGAACATTGCCACGGTTCATGAACATCTGTAATCACAGGAACATTAAATGTTTTTTTAATCGTCTCAAAAATTCTTAACCCTTCGTCTAATCCCACCCCACGATAAGAATGAATAGATGAACGATTTGCCTTATCAAAAGATGCTTTGAAAACATATGGAATATTTAATTTATCTGTAACTTGCACATAATGTTCACAGACAGCCAAAGTAGAATCAAGATTTTCTAATACATTAACTCCACCAAACAATACAAATGGTTTATTATTAGAGATTTGAATATTATTTAATTTCAACAACATACTTTAACTCTCCGACATTATTTTTAACAAGGGTTAAGTTAGGTATCTACCAAATATATGAAAAAATAATTGGATATTTCTATTTAATTATAAAGATGGAATATTCCAATCAACCGGTTCAACACCATGCTCAATAAGATATTGATTAGTTTTAGAAAAATGACGACAACCGAAAAAACCACGATTAGCAGAAAGTGGTGATGGGTGCGGAGCTTTTAATACTAAATGTCGTTTTTCATCAATATGTGCACCTTTCTTCTGTGCCGAAGCTCCCCACAATAAAAAAACTAAATTTTCACGCTGACTATTTAGTACATTAACAACATAGTCGGTAAATGTTTCCCAACCAATATCACGATGAGAATTGGGTGAATGGGCACGTACAGATAATACGTTATTTAGCAACAATACCCCTTCATCTGCCCAGTGAGTTAAACAACCATGATTAGGAATAACAAAATCTGATAAATCTTGCGATAACTCTTTATAGATATTCCTTAATGATGGTGGAATGGCAACACCATGTTTAACTGAAAAAGCCAAACCATGTGCTTGTCCAATATCGTGATAAGGGTCCTGCCCTAATATCACCACTTTTACCGCATCAAATTCCGTATAACGAAAAGCATTAAATATATCCTCATTGTTAGGATAAATCTCATGTCCTAAATTACGTTCTTCGTTAATATGCTGTAAAATCTGCCGGAAATATGGTTTAGTTTTTTCACAACCTATCGCTTGTGCCCACTGCATTGCATTACTCAATTAGAAATGACCCAATATGCCACGTATTTTATCCCACAGCGATGGCTCGCCTTCAACTAAAAATCCACTTGTCTTACCCATATCCAATTCCATAGCATGGAAAAGCAAGCCCATAGCAGTAGCATAACGTGGGTTACGTACTCTTTCTGATAAAGATCCCATTTCTTTTGGAACACCAACTCGAATCGGCAAACTAAATACTTCTTCTGCTAAATCAACAATTCCATGTAGCAAAGAAGTACCACCAGTCAATATAATCCCAGCAGTAAATTGTTCTTCCGGATAACCTGCTCTATGTAATTCATTGATTACAATTTCAAAAATTTCTTCAATACGAGGTTGAATAATAATTGACAACACATGTCGTGAAACTTGACGAGATTGACGATCGCCTACCACAGGCACTTCTACCATCTCATCTAATCCTTCCAACTCACTCATGGCAACGCCATGAAAAGTTTTAATATGTTCTGCAGCTGCATACGGAGTACGCAATGCTTGAGTTAAATCTTTGGTAATGAAATCACCACCCAACGGAATCACAGCAGTATGACGTATGGCTCCGCCAGTAAACACAGTAATATCGGTGGTGCCTGAACCAATATCTAAACAACACACTCCCAATTCCTGATCATCATCAGTTGCAACCGACAGTGCACTTGCCAAAGGTTGCAAAATTATCTGCGAAGGAATCAAATTAGCACGTTGTACGCATTTTTCTAAATTTTGTATAGCTGTAATCGCACCGGTAATGATGTGTACTCTAACATCTAATGAAGTACCACTCATACCCAAAGGATTACGCACACCAGGTTGATTATCAATAATATATTCTTGAACTATGGTGTGTAGCACTTGATGGTCATTGGGAATATTCACCGCTTTGGCATTTTCAAGTGCACGGTCAATATCTGCCTGTGTAACTTCGCTGTCTTTGATTTTCACGCGTGCATTAGAGTTCATACTGCAAATATGATTTCCGCCAATGCCAACAATTACGGCATTTACTTTGCCATCAATCATATTTTCAGCTTCGTCCATAGCTTTACGAATGGATTGCGAGGTGGCATCTATATTGGTAATCATGCCATTTTTCATACCACGAGACGGTGCCTCACCAATACCTATGATGTGAATACGGTCATTTTGAATCTCCCCTATTAAGGCAACAATCTTGGACGACCCAATATCCAATGCACATAATTGTTTAACATTTTTATCTATCATAAGTGTATTTCCATTAGCAATTTCTTATCACAGGCGTTTGTATTCATTTATTATACTTGATAGCAAAACCATCACGATAACGCATATCTACATACGTAAAGTTATTCGATTGAGATTGTAGTTGAGGCCAAAAATCAACAAAACGATTCACTCTACCAATTGTGTCGCCTCTCCCTAATTTTACCGTAATTCCATTTGTTAATTCTACCTGCCACGATGAACTTTCTGCATAAATCAAGCGTTTTACTCGTAATTCATGTGTATCTAACAATACTTTAATCTTTGAATATGTATCCACAACAATTTTTTCACTACCTTCTATTCCGTAAAGATAAGGTAAATCTTCAACTATCGTTGCAGAAAAAACATTTGCATCAGTATCAATTAAGTTATCATCATTCCAATATGCCAAAGGCTTACGTTCTGTCAATTGTACCGCAATAGTATCTGGCAAAATACGTTGTACTTCGGCATTTTTTATCCAACTAATTTGTTCAAACTCCAATTTAACGGTGTTTAAATTCACCTTAAATATATTACCAACAATACTGTTACGCTGTGCATTTTCTAATTCTGCCTGCGTAACATACGAAAAATAGCCATTCTCACTTTCGCTAATTGAAATATTCAAAACTGGAAAGTGATCAGAATCAATAAGCCAAGTCAAACCTAAATAGATTATTAATAAAAATATTAAGGCATAAAACCAATGGATTAATCTATATATAGTTGCTGAAGGTTTATATCTTCTATGAAGTAAAGATCGTCTTCTATTCATCTGTTATGAATACACAATTTCAATATTTCCACACAAAGTTCAGAAAATTCCAATCCAATTTGACGTGCTGCCTTTGGTACTAAACTATGTGCAGTCATTCCTGGAACAGTGTTTACTTCCAACAGGTATAATTCGCCGTTTTCATCTCGTAAGAAATCAACTCTTCCCCAATCTTTTCCATCAATTACGGCAAATGCTTTTAATGCTAAATCCTGCATTTTTTTCTCATCATCGTCTGACAAATCCGATGGACATTGGTAAATTGTATCATCACGTTGATATTTTGCTTCAAAATCATACCATTGCCCTTTGGGGATAATGCGTATAGTGGGCAATGCTCGATTACCAATAATTGCACAAGCATACTCGCCACCACTAATAGCTTTCTCAGCCAAAATTTCACCACGATATTGTTTAAGTGTAGGATAAACTTTCGCTAATTCTCCTTTTTTGCTAATCATTACTACACCAATACTACTACCTTCACATGCTGGTTTTACAAATAATGGCAATCCTAATTGTTGTTCAACTGCATCAAAATCGCTGTCATCGTGTAATACAACATAAGGAACATTGGGCAAACCTGCACTTTCCCATAATAAACGTGTGCGGTATTTATCCATAGATACAGCACTGGACAACACGCCACAACCTGTATATGGAATGTTCATAGATTCTAACGCACCTTGCACCACACCATCTTCGCCAAAAGTGCCATGCAATACGTTAAATGCTACTTGAAAACCTTGTTTATGTAATTCATATAGTGCTTGTTCTTTGGGGTCAAATAAATGTGCATCAATACCTTTACTTTTTAATGCGTTTAATACTGCCATACCGCTATTAAGAGAAACATCACGCTCATTAGAAAAACCACCGGATAATACGGCAACTTTACCAAAATCACTTACGGCTATATTTTGTGTCATAAACAAGTTTCCTTATATATTACAGACAGATAAAAAGAGCAATATTATCCAATATTGCCCAATGATATTCAAGTCGATTTTATCGATTCTACAACAACTTGCCCCTTAATGAAAAGGTAAATGTTTCGGTAATTTCTACATCAACCATTTGATTGATTAAATCCGATGAGCCTGTGAAATTCACTACGCGGTTGTTGGCGGTTCTGCCTTGCAACTGGTTGGGGTCTTTTTTCGATACACTTTCAACCAAACAGCGTTGTACCGTGCCTAACATGGTTTGGTTAATGCGTGCGGTTTCCGCTTCGATGACTTCGTTTAAGGCTTCCAAACGGCGAACTTTTTCTTCGTAGGGCGTGTCATCAGGCAATTCTGCCGCAGGCGTACCCGGTCTTGGGCTGTATATAAACACAAAACTTAAATCAAACGCCAAGTCTTTGACTAATTTCAGGGTGCGTTCAAATTCGGCAGCGGTTTCGGTGGGAAAGCCCACGATAAAATCCGAACTCAAACACAAATCAGGACGCACCGCTCGCAGTTTTCGCACAATCGATTTATATTCTAATGCGGTATAACCCCTTTTCATCGCTGCCAAAACGCGGTCAGAGCCGCTTTGTATCGGCAAGTGCAAGTGCGACACTAATTTAGGTAAATCTCGATAACATTCAATTAAAGCGTCTGAAAATTCGCGTGGGTGACTGGTGGTAAAACGCAAGCGTTCTACGCCGTCAATTTCATGCACAATGCGTAATAATGTGGGAAAATCGCACACTTCGCCGTTGTCAGTCAAACCTCGATAAGCATTGACATTCTGCCCTAATAAATTGATTTCTTTCACGCCCTGTGCCACTAAATCCAAAATTTCTGCCAAAACATCAACCACAGGACGCGAAAATTCTTCGCCACGCGTATAAGGCACAACGCAGTAACTGCAATACTTGGAACAGCCCTCCATAATCGACACAAAAGCCGAGCCGCCATTTGTTTCGGTATGCGGAATATGATCGAATTTTTCAATTTCAGGAAACGATATATCCACTTGCGGCTTGCCTGTGGCGTGGCGTTGAGCGATGAGTTCAGGCAGCCTGTGCAGCGTTT
>JAFZMY010000134.1 GCA_017553165.1 Neisseriaceae bacterium | reverse complement strand
GAAAAGTCGTTTAACACACGCACTTCTCTTTGTGGGAAAGGAATTTCGATGCCGTGTTTTTGAAATTCGTCCCAAATTTCAAACAGAATATCGGAATTAAGTTTGAGCGTGCTGTTTTCGGGGTCTATGAGCCAGTAGCCTAATTGCAGGTTAATGCCGTCTGACGCAAATTCGGAAACATAGGCATCGGCACTTTCCACGCGGGAATGGCGTTCGGCGGCGGTTTTGAGAATGTTCATCACAAGCCGCAAATCGCTACCGTAGGCAACCTGAATGGGCAGGCTTTTCCACAGGCGGCGGTTAGAATAAGTGTCGTTTAACACCGCATTGCCGATAAAACTTTCGTTTGGAATCAAGGCTTCCGTGCCTGCTACGCCTTTTAGCACCACAAAGCGTGAAGTAATTTTGGTAACCACGCCTGTAACGCCGTTTAAGGTGAGCCGATCGCCCATACGCACCGAGCGGTCTAAAAGGATAATAAAACCAGATACATAGTTACTCGCAATTTTCTGCAAGCCAAAGCCCAAGCCGATACCCAACGCACCGCCGAATACCGACAGCACGGTTAAATCAATGCCGATTAAAGGCAGGGTGATAATCACCGCCAAAATAGCCAAAACGCTTTTGAAAATTTTGCTCAACACAATGCGTAGGTTTGCGTCCATTCTTTCTGCTTTGGACAAGCGAATTTCCAAAAATCGTGCAATCGACAAGGCGATAATCAGGGCAACAATCACCCAAAAAATGGCGGTTACAACCATATACAGGCTAATGGTTTTGCCGCCGATTGGCACGGCAAGTTTTTGAGCGAACTTACTTGCCATACCGCCCAAACCGCTTAACCACAACACATAGCCTAACCAAATTATGGCAGAAAGCGTGCGTGCGGTTGATAGCGAAAATTTATCTTCTGGGAAAATATAATGAAGAAAAACCATAATGGTGCGAATCACCATAAGCCAAGGGGCGGTAATCGCCACAAGTCGCAGCCAAAGCGAAGGGCTGCCTGAAAAATATTGCCACGAATAAGCCGCAATCACGCCGACAATTACCAAAATAATCGGCAAATTAAGCCGCGATAACCAGTATTTGAACAAACCATTTTCGGCATGAATATGTTTAGATTTGCGATTTACAAACCAAGCCAAACCAAGCCACAAGACAATGGCAATGATAAATTCAATAATGCTTGACGGCTTAAAAAAATTATGCTGAATGGCGTGCGAAATAAATTCCTGACGTACAAATAAAGATTGTAAAAAATCGCTCCACGCTGAAAGTGAGAAAAATGATGACATTGTTTTTATCCTTAATATTTTGAAAAATTGGATTAAATAACAATAAAATCTTTCCGGCAGACTATATATTTAATGTTTAGGCACTGCCGGAAAGTTAATAATAATTTATATTTATTCCACAGTAACCGATTTAGCTAAATTACGAGGTTTATCTACATCAGTACCGCGAATTAGGGCGGTATGATATGCCAATAATTGCACATTAATTACTTGAACTATTGGCGAAAGTACGCCGCAATTATGAGTGTTACGTATTACTCTGATTCCATCTTCGGCTACTAATTGGCTTTCATTATCGGTGAATACATATAATTTCCCGCCACGTGCACTTACTTCTTTCATATTTGCTTTTACTTTATCCAATAATTGGTCAGTAGGTGCAATAACTACTACTGGCATGTTTTCATCTACTAATGCTAATGGTCCGTGTTTTAATTCACCAGCTGGATATGCTTCTGCATGAATATATGATATTTCTTTTAGTTTTAGTGCACCTTCCATTGCAATAGGATAGTTAATACCACGTCCTAAAAATAGTGCATGTTCTTTTAAGGCAAATTCTTGTGCCCAAGAAATTATTTGTGGTTCTAAATTTAATGTTTGTTGGACGCTGTTGGGTAAGCTACGTAACATTTCAATATAAGCATCTATTTGTTTATCATCGATATTTTTATTTAATTTTCCTAAACAAACTGATAAACCAAATATTGCAACTAATTGAGTTGTAAAAGCTTTGGTAGATGCCACTCCAATTTCCACTCCGGCACGTGTGTAAAAAACTAATTTACTTTCACGCGGTAGTGCAGATTCCATGACATTGCAAATAGATAATGAATATTGATGTCCCAATGAATAAGCATATTTTAATGCTTCCATTGTGTCCAAAGTTTCACCGGATTGAGATATGGTAATAATTAAAACATCTTTATCGGCAATAACATCACGATAACGATATTCGCTGGCAATTTCTACATCAGTTGGGATTTTGCTAATTGATTCTAACCAATATTTAGCGGTAATGGCTGCATAATATGAAGTGCCACAGGCTAAAATTTTAATTCCTTTAATTTTTTTAAAAATGTCTTCTGCATTTTCTCCAAAAATGTGTGCTGAAAATTGTTCATCAATAAATGCTTCGATGGTATCGCTAATGGCTTTTGGCTGTTCGTGAATTTCCTTTTGCATAAAATGGTTGTATGGACCTAATTCTAATGAAGCCAAAGATAATGAAGATAGATGAATTTTACGTTTGGCAGTTTGCGAATTTCTGTCGATTAATTTTTCAATGCCATTAGCAGTTAATTTTGCAATATCGCCATCTTCTAAATAGGATATTTTGCGTGTATGAGCGATCACCGCAGATACATCAGAGGCAATAAAAGTAGCATTATCAGCAAATGCAACTAATAAAGGGCAACCCATGCGTGCAACTACCATTTCATTAGGGGAATCAGTGGCAATTACTCCAATTGCATAAGCACCGCTGAAACGTGCAACTGCATTTTTTACCGCTAAAAATAAATCGTGATTTTGTTGATATTCATAATGTACGGCATGGGCAATTACTTCAGTATCTGTTTGCGATTCAAATACATAACCCAAGCTTTGTAAACGCAATCGTTCTTCTTCGAAGTTTTCGATAATGCCATTGTGTACCACCGAGATTTGCTGATTGGAAATATGTGGGTGAGCATTAGGTTCGGTTACACCACCATGTGTTGCCCAGCGAGTGTGTCCAATTCCAACTTTTGCATAAAGCGACATTTCTTTGGCAACTTCTGCCATTTGCGATACACGTCCTACTTTGCGGACACGTTGAATACTTCCTTCTTGGTTTAATACGGCTATACCTGATGAATCGTAGCCACGATATTCTAATCGTTGCAAACCATCGATTAAAAAATTAACAACATTATCTTGTAAACATAATGCACCAACAATTCCGCACATATTTTTATCCAATATAATTAATAAGTTTTTTTCCGGCAGACTATTTTTTAATTATTTATCTTTTTCAGGACGCACCCAATTATCAATAGTATTTTGACGAACGCGTGAGATAGTTAATTTCTCTGCTGGACAATTTTTGGTAATTACACTACCAGCACCGGTGGTAGCACGATTACCAACTTTGACCGGTGCTACTAATAAAGTTCCAGAGCCGATGCGTACTTCATCACCGATTTCTGTTTTAAATTTATTCACACCATCATAATTACATGTAACCGTGCCAGCACCGATATTAGTATTTTGTCCGATGTGAGTATCGCCGATATAGGTTAAATGATTGACTTTACTACCATTTCCTATAAATGATTTTTTTATTTCAACAAAATTGCCAATATGGGTGTTTTCTGCCAAAACTGCATCTGGACGTAATCTGGAAAATGGCCCTATTTGGGAATTAGCACCAATCGTGCAGTTTTCTAAATGTGAAAATGGTTTGATTTCAACATCATCGGCAATGGTTACGTTTTTTAATACGCAGAATGCTCCAATTTTTACACGATTGCCTAATGTGCATTTTCCTTCAAAGATAGTATCAACATCGATAATTACATCTTTACCGTGATTGAGTGTGCCACGTAAATCAAAACGTGCAGGGTCGTTGATGCTAACACCTGATAGCATTAATTCTTTTGCTAAATTTTGCTGATAAATGCGAGTTAGTTCTGCTAATTGCAGTTTGTTATTTACACCTGCAACAAGGTAATGTTCTTTTACGGTTACGCTTTTTACTTCAATGCCATTTTGCACTGCTAATTCGATAATATCGGTAAGATAGTATTCTTGCTGTGCATTGTTATTATTTAATTTTTTCAAATAGTTAGCAAGATGCTGATTATCTACTGCGATAATGCCGGTGTTGATTTCTTTAATTTGTTTTTGTTGATTGTTTGCATCTTTTTCTTCGACAATACCGATAATTTTTTGTTTATCGCAACGGATAATTCGTCCATAACCGGTTGGATTATCAACAATATCTGTTAATATTGCTAATTTGCATTCACTTGCAACATCAATTAATTCTTGTAAGCTTGTTTTATCAATCAGCGGAACATCGCCATATAAAATCAAGGTAATACCGTTTTCCGGCAGTGTTGGCATAGCACACTGCATAGCATGTCCAGTGCCTAATTGTTCGGTTTGTTCAACCCATTGTACTGGACGGTTTACCTTGTCTATCACCATTTCACGTCCGAAGCCAACTACTACGCTGATTAGCGTAGGTTGAAGCGTCTGGGCAGTATCAATTACATGGGTGAGCATAGGCTTATTCCCAATGGGGTGTAACACTTTGGGAATATCAGAATACATACGAGTGCCACGTCCTGCGGCAAGAATTACAACACAAAGATTATTCATTGGTCTGCCGGAAAAAAGTTACATATTAGGAGTTTCACGTTCGATTGCACGTTGGCGTGGACGGTAGCCATGATAGCGTTGATCACGTTGATAAGTTCCATCTTCGTAATAAACCGGAGTTCCGGTTGGGTATTTTTGACGAAATTTAGTTTGACCATTATCGTTATATGTTGTCCAAGTACAAGCACTTAATAAGAGAGTAATCCCAAGAAAAATAGATAAGATTTTCATTTGTACACAATCCCTTTGTTAAAAAATAAACACAATCCTCCATTGTAGACCGAAATATAGTCTGCCGGAAAGATATTTAGAAATCTTTCCGGCAGACTTTTTATAAATAGAAACTCCTGCAAAACCTAATTTTTGAAAAAGAAACGCCGTAGGTTGGGCATCCTTGCCCACCAACCGCCCGATAGGGTTGAATGAAAAGTTGTTAAAATACAATAGATTAACGCCTACGGCGTTATGGTGGGTTGTGTTGTTCCATCCTACGGCAGGATTAAATTTTTGTTTCAGTAAGGGTTTTGCAGGAGTTTCAAATAGTATCTGCTATGTAACTATGAAGAATCTTATGCGAAATTAGCATCTGCGGCACATTTCGTAACGTTAAACCTTGCTCTAAACCTATTTGTTATGTCTTCGATTTAAAGTGCTACTATTTCTTGAAATGTGCACACATATACTACTTTTGCAGGAGTCTCTTAAAACAAATCCCAAATAGGACGACATATAGGAGGTAGTTCGTAAGTTTTACCTAATGTGCGATTGAAATCATTGTATCCATGAAAATCGCTACCTGCTGATGCGTATAAATTATAGCGTTCTGCTACAAGTGCTATATTCAACCTTTCGTTAAGCGAATGCAGACTACTGGCAACTTCGATACCAATTCCGCCAGCATTTATAAATTCCTCTATTAAATTACGCAATGCAGTAGCAGATAATTTATAACGTGCAGGGTGGGCAATAACTGCCACGCCACCATGTGTGCAAATCAAACTAACAGCATCGGCAAGATTTATCCAATCGATGCGACAATTGCAAGATTTATTATCTCCCAACCATTTGCGAAAGGCTTCTTCACGATTTTTTACATAGCCTTGATTAATTAAAAATTGGGCAATGTGCATTCTGCTAACATTATCTGCCTGATTGGATAGTGCTAATGCACCTTCGTAAACTCCTGAAAAACCAGCTTTTTTTTGTAATTTATCCGATATTTTTTGTAATCTTTCTATGCGACCGTTACGATTTTTTTCTAATATTTCAACAAATTCAGAAGATGGTTTGAAATTTAGCCCAACAATATGAATGGTGCGTCCTCTCCAAGTTACCGAAATTTCCACGCCGTTGATAAAGTTTATTCCATATTGAACAGCATTGTCTCGTGCCTGTTCTAAACCGCCAATATGATCGTGATCGGTTAATGCAAGTATTGTAGCCCCATTTTTATGTGCTTCTGACAAGAGTTCTTGGGGTGATAATTTGCCATCAGAAAAATATGAATGGCAGTGTAAATCAATATTCATAACTGATATTAATTATTCTTGAATTTCAATAATTATGTTATTGCAATAAATAACTTCACCTGCTCTTATTTTTGCAGTTTTACGTGTTTCAATTTCATTATTACGCAATACAAGCGATTGAGTAATCATCTGCTTTGCTTCGCCACCGCTATTTGCTACTGAAGTTATTTTAAGTAAATCGCATAAAGCGATGTATTCTTTTCCCATTAAATTAAATGAAATTTTTTTTGTCATAATACTGTTAAAAATTTAATTGTATACAAAATGTTATAAAATATAAGCTATCAAAACCCATACATAAAAAATCAATCTGCCGTATGGTTGTGGTTAGCTATACCAAGCTGAAACCTTTGCAAAACAGGTAGATGTGAGCATAGTTCGAGGCGTAGTAGCACAGAAAACGAAAATATAACAAGTAGTTATGCTGTTTTTTGAGCAACGTAAACGTAAGAAATATGCCAGCTTTGCAAAGGTTTCAATTTGGCTTCGGCATTAATATATCATTTTAACATTTTGTAAAATAATATGTTGAGCTTCTCGGTAAGTTGGATTCCAAATTACAAAAATACCGAAAAAGTTATTGTCAAAAGCAAGCCTTGCCGCAAGGAATGGTAATCAAACTTACTAAATGAAAAAATGATTTACGGAGACTCCAGCAAAATTGGCATTTGTGGCACATTTCGTACGTGTTTAAGTTGCTCTAAACGATAGCATTTCTATAGACTCCTGCAAAACCACATTTTTCATCATTCGTAATTTGTAAGATTAAGAAAATAACATTTATAAAACAATAGATTAATATTCTTCTCAAAACTCTTTCTCTCAACTTACGAATGACGAGTTTTGCAGGAGTTTCTTAAAAGTAGTTTTTACATGTATCTTTTGTTGTAAATATAACAAAAACACAACAGCATAAAATAAAATAACATATTGATTTACAAAAAAAAAAAAAAAAAAATGATTTAAAAAATATAAAAAAATCATTGCAAAATTATTGGATTTTAGATACAATCCGAGCCTTGTTTTCAAGCCATTGGTCTTGTGTTGTTAGAGCATGTTATCCGCTTGCCTGATAAATTTGTTAAACAGTGTAGGAAACAAATTGCACAACATACGTTAGCTTTACATGGAGATTAAAAATATGAATTTGCAACAAGACTTTGCAGACATCTACACCAAATCATCTGTAAACACGCATGAAATTGCTGATAAAGGTTGGGCGTTTGGGCAAATTTCTGATATGGAACAATGGTTTAATACATTGGCAACAGATTTGAAATTAAAAAATGAAGACGGCACTTATAACCAACAAATTACTGTAACAGGTTACAGTTTAGGTGGTCATTTGGCGACTGCTTTTCATATTTTGCACCAAAATGATAATTTGATTAAAAACACCTTTACATTTAATGGTGCAGGTGTGGGTGATGTAGGCGGTTTATTTGATAAAGTAACAAGCAAAGAAGAATTATATTCTTATTGTTAATTATATAATTAGTTAGTAATAAAAATATTTTTTTCAGGTTGCCTAAAAATAAACAAGGAAATAAGAAATGCAAACTTTTTTCAAAGAATTTGTGATTTTAATCAATATTATATATTGGTTACCTATGTTTATTAGTATAGCCATTACTATTGTTGCAGTATGGTTATTAGGCAAGCGTTTTAAGGTTAAAAAGATTTATCGAGTTATTGTATCTGTATTACTTGCTTATTTGGTTTCTTTATATTGGTATATTCCAGTTAAAAAAGCAGAAGAAGAAAAAATCGCCAAATACAACGAACAAAAAGAAAAATACGAAGAAGCCCGTGCCGTTTTTGATGAGCAGTGCAAAAAAGCAGGCGAAAAGATTTATCG
>JAFZMY010000018.1 GCA_017553165.1 Neisseriaceae bacterium | reverse complement strand
ACCATCTCTTTAGTCATACATCATTCTGAACTTCGTTATGAATTTGTTTTTTAACAAAAAATTAGCTTCTTCACTTTCCTACCGAAAGTTCAGAATGACGAGTTTTGCAAAAGTTTCAGCTTGTATTTTTTGTTTCAGATAGCCTGAAACCTTTGCAAAACTCGTCATTAATAGCCCATAAATAAAGTTAATGAGACTCCTGCAAAACTCGTCATTCTGAATTTCACGAAGTGAAATGAAGAATCTAACTTATTGTTTATAAAGATTCTTCGCTTGCCACTTCGCTACGCTCAGTGCTTCGGCTCAGAATGACGAATGAGAAAAAGTGGGTTTTGCAAAGGTTTTTAAGAGGGGAAAATGATGAATTTTGCAAAGTTTTCTTACTGCAAATAAAAAAACCGAGCCTTGTTTCCAAGACTCGATTTTTTTAATTTGTAATAATCGGCTTAAACCGACATCTTACAATTAGAATTTATGACGCAAGCCAACACCACCAGTGTATGCTTGGTAATCGCCATCTTCACTTCTAACGTAACCAACATTAACCAATGCAGAGGTGCGTTTAGACAAGTTGTAATCAGCACCTACAATTGCTTGAATGTAATCGGTGTCTTTTTGTTTCTTGCCACCAACTTTTTCTTCGAAACCATAAACAAGACTTACGTGAGGAACGATGTTACCCATTGTGTAAGCTGCACTTGCTGCGATTTCTTGGGTTTCAACATCTGCACCGTCAAAGTTTTTGGTGTATTGGTAACCTAAACCAGCAAAGATGTTGTTAGCATCATAACCACCCATCAAACGATGTACGTGACCGTCTTTGTTTTTGCCAGCATTGTTGTGAATGTGTTTGTAACCATATTTAGCCCAGAAACCAGCAGCTGCATAGTTCACACCAACGCTACCAATCCATTTGTTTTCGGTCAAGCCATTAACAACACCTGCAACTCCGTCAAAGCCGTCCAAATCACCCACAACATCAGCATCACGTGCTTGATCATAACGGTTGTTATCTTCTGGAGAATACAAAGCGTTGAAAGACAAGCCTGCGAAATCAGGAGAATCGTAACGAACACCAGTTGCACGACCTTCTGTACGACCCCAAAGAGGATCTAAATCCAACCAGCCATTGCCTTCTGACAAGTTCAAGTCGCCCATGTTGTTGATAGAATCAGATAACCAACCTGCACGTACTTTACCAAATCCAGTATCTAAACCGATGAAAGAATCAAGGTTAGCAAATTGTTGGTTACGTTTGCGAGATTTACTATCCAAAGAGATTTTTTGTTCAACTTGCCAAATAGCTTTCAAGCCATTACCCAAGTCTTCTTCACCTTTGAAGCCAATTTTAGAGCCCCAGTCATTAACATCAGTGATTGTGTTGTCAACACCTTTTACTTTGGTAAATTCCAAGCCACCTTTGATGGTGCCGTATAAAGTTACCTCAGCCATTGCTGCTACTGGCAATGCTGCCAAGGTCAAAGCGATCAGGGTTTTTTTCATTGTCAAATCCTTTTCATAGACATTTAAGTACAAATAAAAACAAACTCTTGACGATAATCTCTCGTGAATCATCAGAGACATCTTGCGTAAAGTTCATCAACTTAATAACCGCCTCGATGCGGTTCTTGGTGCAAATGATAAGATACATTTGCATAAAAAACAAATCGAATTTTCAAAATAATGAAATGAGATCGATTGAATATTGTATAACTATTCAAAAAATTTTAATTAAAATCAAATTGTTATATAAGATAATCTTAATTTTATTTGTGTTGCATTAAATGCACAATGATTTTTAAAAGTGTGTCTTTTTTACAAATTTATAAAAAAATTTATGCGAAACTCGTCAGTTATCGTTACGCTTCACTAAAATCATAGACATCATGCAAAACAAAAAAGTAACGTTTTGCACAGGGTTTATTAAATCATTAAATCCGTTCTCCGATTTTATAAGATTGCCACGCAAAAAACTTTGTTTTTTGCTCGCAATGACAGTAGCTTTTTTGGTTTTTTTGGTGGGTCGAAGACCCACCATACGGTAATTTTTTGTTTCTGCATTGGATTGTGCATAAGTTTCTAAAAATCATTAAATCCGTTCTTCGATTTTATAAGATTGCCACGCAAAAAACTTTGTTTTTTGCTCGCAATGACAGTAGCTTTTTGGTTTTTTGGTGGGTCTTTCTCCACACCATACGGCAATTTTTTTATTTTTGTATGCTCTGTGCAGTGGTTTATAATTAAGTTTTTTATTATAAAAATATTTATTGATTTTTAAAAAGTTAATAGTTTTTTTTAATATTTTGATATAGCAAATTCAAATACAATATAGGCTTCCCTCTAACCTAAAACGTGGGGACGTTCATTATGCAGAAAAAGCACTATCTTTCTCCCATCTTTGCACCACGTCATATTGCGGTTGTTGGTGCGTCTGATTCTCCTGATTCTGTTGGACATCTTGTTTTCAGTAATCTTTTAACCTCCAAACTGCAAATAGGTAAAAGTGATATTAAGCTGTCTCCGGTTAATCTTAAACACAAAGTTGTTGCCGGAATTAATACTGTCGCACATTTGAAAGAACTTGAAGACCTGCCTGATATGGTAATTATTGTTACTCCGGCAGAGTCGTATCATGCTATTTTGAAAGAATGCCATGAGTTAGGTATTACTTATGTCATGATGATTAAAGTCAATGGCAATGATGATAATGAAGAGCGACAACTGACAAAAGCTGCAATTAGACAGGCAAATCAATTAGGTATTCGCATTTTGGGCACTACTCTATTTGGTTTGATATGTCCTCATACTGGAATTAATGCTTGTACTTATACCGGACATGTTAAAGCAGGCAATGTTGCGGTGGTTGGTCATTCAAGTAGTTTGTGTTCGGCGATTTTGGATTGGTCGCATGAGCATTATGTTGGTTTTTCTATGGCTGTATCTTTTAATAGCCATAATAGTAATATTGCTTTGGGCGAAATTTTGGATTATTTGGTGCATGATTCAAAAACCGATGCGATTATTCTTTTGATTCATCAAACTGATAATGGCAGACGACTGATGAGTGCCTTAAAAGATGCTGCTCGTAGCAAACCGGTATTGGTTTTAAAAATCGGACGTGCAGAGGAATTAAAAAATAATAATCAACAATCTACCATGCACGTAGCAGATCTTATTTTGCCGTCAGAAGTGTTTAATCATGCTCTAAATCGTACTGGTGCATTATCAATAAATTCTTTGAACCAAATATTTGATACTGTACAAATATTAGCAGCCAAATATCGAGTTCAAGGCAATCGTTTAGCAATTGTAAGCAATGGTATAGGTTTAGGTTTAGTATCAGCAGACCTTGCTTCTGATAGAAACATTGTGTTATCAGATTTTTCCGCTAAAACTGTTCAAACACTTTCACAAGCACTGCCGGAAGTTGAAGCTGGTAATCCATTAGATTTATTGGGTAATGCTGGCTCTTTACGTTTTCGTACTGCAGTTAAATTATGTCTTGATGATAATAATGTTGATGCGGTAATGGTTCTTTTTGCTCCACAGGGTGATAATCGTAGCGAACACTTGAAAATTGCGGAAATGATGGTGCAATTGCAAAAAGAAAGCAGTAAGCCTCTTTTATTAGTTTGGGTTGGTGAGGAAAAAGTATCCAGCGGTAGAAGATTGTTTTCTCAAAATAATTGTATTCAGTTTCATCAACCGCGTTCGGCTTTGGAAGTGTTTGCTAATATGGCACAGTTTCATCAAAATCAAAAACGATTGATGACTATTCCATCATATAAAACACGTCTATTAACTCCCAATATTGCTTTGGCAAAACAAATCATCGAAGAAGCACGCGAAAGTATGCAGTATGTACTGCCTGAATATTTATCGAAAAAGCTGTTGTCATGTTTTAACGTAGAATGTAATTACACGGCATTGGCTCACGATAAGGAAGAAGCAATTGAAATTGCTAATTCGATTGGTTATCCCATTGCATTAAAGGTTGATTCGCCACATATTTTGCATAAATCAAATATTGGTGGGGTTAGGCTTAATATTAGCAATGAAGATGAGTTGCGTGATGCTTACGACCAAATTTCTGAACGCACGATGGTGATTGCTCCGCATGCTCAAATCAATGGTATGAGCGTGCAAAACATGTTGCCGACTTATCATATTCGTGAAGTTAAAATTAGCATGGTGCAAGATGAAACTTTTGGACCGGTTATTACTTTTGCTGCTGGTGGAGATGGTTCTATTCAAAAAGACCGTAGTATAGCTTTACCGCCGTTACGCACCGAAATCATCGATACTATGATTGCTAAAACTAAAATTAGCCAAACGTTTGATTATTACAAAAACATGCAGCCTATCAAACGAGAAGCTTTATATAAAGTTATGTTCAACGTATCTGAATTAGCAGCGGAATTACCAGAAGTATCTGAACTTAAAATAGATTTGCTATTATCGCCACAAGGTGCGATTGCATCAGATGTAAGGGTGATTATCAATAACGAGTTGCCCACTGAACGCTATTCGCATATGGCAATTATGCCGTATCCAAGAGATTGGGAAAGTCGTATTGAGCTTAAAGACGGTACGCCGGTATTAATTCGTCCGGTGCAAGATGTTGATGCTTCTGCTATTCAGGAGTTTGTTCGCAATTTGTCTGATGAAAGTCGTTACAATCGTTTTATGTCGAATGTCAAGGAGTTGTCAGATAATGTATTAGTACGGTTTACTCAATTGGATTACGACCGTGAAGTTGGTTTGATAATGCAAAACGAGCAAGATGAAATTTTAAGCGTTGCACGTTATGTAACCGACCCTGATTCGGTAGAATGTGAATTTGCGGTATCGGTTGCGGATAATATGCAGGGTAAAGGTATTGGCAGCATTATGATGAATCAACTTTTTGAAGTTGCACGCAAACAAGGTCTCAAAAGCATACGCGGTGATGTTTTGGCTGATAATGAATCCATGCAGGGTATGATGAAAAAATTAGGATTCACCATTGAGCCAGACCCTGATGATGAAACCGTAACCATAGTACGCAAGATATTGTAAAATCATGTTAAAACTTTTCCGGCAGACTTCAAATAAATAGTCTGCCGGAAAAATATTTTAATACTCATAAAACCTACTTATGTTACGTTTAATTATTCTTTCTATACCATTGATTTATCTAATCTTTGAACAAGGTTTATTTCTTGTTCATTATATTACTAATGCTATATCAACCTTGCCAGAAGACTTGAAAGTAATAGAAAACATATTGGCACTCTTGCCTGCCATTGTGGGTAGCATAATGGCATTATGTACGATTTATGCGGTGTGGATTACTTGGAAATTTTGCCGTAGTGTATGTTTGAATAAGCGTTTTAGCTATACCATTGCTAACAGTTGTGGAATATTATGGGCAGGCTTAATCGGCATACCGGCATTGTGGGAATTGACTTGGATAATTATTGATTTTTCACAAGGGGAAAAACCTGTAATTGAGTGGTTCTTCCCTAATATTATTAGCATATTGTGTTTATTGTATTTACCCTTATTGTTGCTTTATTTAATAATTAAAAATTATTCCTTAAACCCAACTGTAACACGTGGTAATCCTGCTAAATCTGATAATGTTTGAATATTCGCAAATCCTGCCTGTTGCAATAAATCACGTGTGGCAACATCTTGGTCAAAGCCATGCTCAAAGCATATTTTGCCACCTGATTTTAGAAAATCAGGTGCATTGGCAATTAAAATACGAAATGCGTCCAATCCATCATTAAAATCAGTCAATGCAATTTGAGGTTCAAAACGCAAATCACCTTGTTGCAAATGAATATCATCAGCTCGAATATAAGGCGGATTAGAAACAATTACGTCAAGCGAAAACTTTTCCGGCAGACTATTACAATCAAACCAACTGCCTTGTAAGAAATTAATATTTGCATTCAAATTTTGAGCATTACGCTGTGCTACCGACAAGGCTGTACAACTTATATCACTTGCAAAAACTGTACAATCAGGACGTTCGCATTTAATCGACACTGCCAAAATACCACTTCCACAACCCATATCCCAAACAGAAGAGTTTTCCGGCAGACTATCTAAAACTGTTTCTAACAATAATTCCGTTTCAGGTCGTGGAATTAAAACATTGGAATTTACATAAAAATCACGCCCATAAAATTCACGTTTTTCGATTAAATAGGCAATTGGCTCACCATTGATTCTTCTTTGACACAAATCATGCAAACGCATCAAAATATAATCAGGAATAACATCATTACCACGAGTAATCACCTGACTGTGTTCCCAATTACACACATATTGCACCAAAAGACGAGCTTCTAAACGTGGTAAATTAGAAGTATTAATCCATTCGTTTAAAGTCATAAGTATAAATATTTATAAAAAACTTTCCGGCAGACTATTTTTTTCGGCAGACTAAAAAATTTTGCTTTTATTGTTTTGAAAATAAAACATTAGCCAATTCATTCCAAGTACATGTTGCCGTTCCGACTTTACCCACCACCACGCCAGCGGCAATATTGGCAATGGTCATAGCATCGGAATCGCTTAAATTTGCTGCCAAACTCAAAGTCATACCAGCAATTACCGTATCACCAGCACCAGAAACATCATACACCTCAATCGCTTGGGTTGGACGATGTTCAATTTTTTCACCAAATAAACTCAAACCATCTTCACTACGAGTAAGCAATATAGATTGTAAGCGTAAATTAGCACGTAATTGTTGGACTTTGTAAGTCAATTCATCTTCTGATTTCCAATCGCCAACTACTTCTCGCAATTCAGTACGATTAGGAGTAATCATAGTTGCCCCACGATAACGCAGATAATCATTACCCTTTGGGTCTATTAATACCATTTTGCCGGCATTGCGTGCTATGTCTATCATTTCGGTTACATGAGTTAATCCGCCCTTACCATAATCAGACAAAATCACCGCATCACAAGTGGCAATTAATTCCCGAAAAGTATCAACTGCCGTACGCAGAATCTCACAAGTAGGACTTTTTTCAAAATCTAAACGAATCAGTTGCTGATTACGAGCAATTACACGCAATTTTATTGTGGTACTAATCGAAGAGTCACGAAGAAGATGAGTATCAACACCGTCTTGCTGCATTAGTGCTGTCAAATCATCAGCAGCAGCATCACAGCCCACTACCGACAACAAAACCGCTTGACCACCCAAAGAAACAATATTTCTTGCAACATTAGCAGCACCACCTGCCCTATTTTCAGTACGTTCAATCTTGGCTACCGGCACAGGTGCTTCCGGAGAAATACGATATGTATCTCCAAACCAATAACGGTCTAACATAACATCGCCCACTACTAAAATTCGCGTTTTTGCAAAACGAGATAACAAATCGTCTTTTGATACACTGCCGGAAAACATTAACTACCTCACACTATAATAAAATTCCTTTGGGAACTTCTTAAAAGTTATAACTTCATACACGTTAATAACAATTACAGTAGGTTCAGACCCAAAGCAGACAAGGCGGTGAGTATTCGACAGAATAGATAATACAGCAATGCTGTACATTCGCTGGCTGGTTTTGATATGAACCTACTATAAATTACGAGTCTTACAGAAATTGCTTAAACAAGCCACATATTATACTTTCCAACCGCAAGAATTTTGTTGGGATTGCAAATTATTTTCCGGCAGACTTAAAATTTAAACGTGTGTGTCTTTAATATACTATATTGAAATTATATGAAAAAAATACTATTTAGAACCTTTTATCTTATTGTTTTTATTTTATTTATCACAATTGGATTTTGTTCATTTTTACTATTTTATCCCAAGCAATTACCGGACAATTACCAACTATTAGTGAAAAATTCACAAGGTTGGAATGAAGTTGCAAATACTCTACAAAGTGATAAAGCAATCAATCATAAGCTATCGGTAAAAGCTGCGGTACGTATTTACGCTTACTTTAATCCTAATCCTACGATTCAAGCAGGTTTTTATCGTCTGTCCGGCAAATATTCTGCATGGCAAATTGTGCAACATCTATCACAAGCCACTCCTGATAAAAATCGCATTCGCATTGCCGAAGGACGTACTTTTGCACAAATTCGTAACAGTTTTCCGGCAGACTTAAAACGTAATACATCAAATTTAAGCGAAAAAGAAATTCTCTCGCAAATTGACCCAACATCAAATGCAACAAATTTAGAAGGACTACTGTTTCCAGATACCTATATTGAATCAAGCAATCTTGATGAAATCGAAATCTATCGCATTGCCTATAAAAAAATGCAAAAAACATTAAATAAAGTTTGGGAAAATCGCGACACAGGATTACCCTATCAAAATCCTTATGAATTATTAATCATGGCAAGCATCATTGAAAAAGAAACCAGTCTGCCGGAAGATAGAAATAAAGTTTCCGCAGTATTTGTAAATCGCCTAAAAATCAATATGCGTTTGCAAACAGACCCTACGGTAATTTACGGTATGGGCGATAAATATCAAGGGAAAATTCACAAAGAAGATTTGCAACGCGACACCCCATACAATACATATACACGTCATGGCTTGCCTCCTACACCAATTTGTGCCCCATCACAAGCATCATTAGAAGCCGCTGCACACCCTGCTGACGTTACATACATATATTTTGTTGCCAAACAAGACGGTAGCAAGGAAAGCTATTTTAGTAACACCTTGCAAGAACACAATGAGGCAGTACAACGCTATATTTTGAAAAAATAAATTTTAATTATTATTGTCTGCTAAACTTTTTTAGACAGTCTGAAACCTATATCGTCATTGCGAGCCAACAGATAGGCGTTAGTGACCTTGCCACTTACGGCTGTGTTGTTGCGAGAGTGCGTAACGCTCGTGACAACCACATTAAAGAACCCCATGCAAAATCCTGTTTTTTCATCATTCGTCATTCGTAAGCGACAGCGAAGAATCTTTATAAAAACAATTGGTTGAAATTCTTCGTTTCACTGCATGAAACTCAGAATGACGAGTTTTGCAGGAGTCTCTACAAACCAATTACAGACCATTGCACGAAATAATATTTCATAATATAATTCTCGGTCTTGTTTGCCGTTTATGGCATTAACAAATATACGTGGTATCGGGGAAATATATCTTTTAAGTGTTGTTAAAACAACCTCCTGATGCCTGATTTTAAACAATAAAAAGGATTTCTTATGCCTAAAATGAAAACCAAATCCAGTGCGAAAAAACGTTTCAAAGCATTGGGTAACGGTGGCGTTAAACGCAGTTTCGCATTCAAACGCCACATTCTGACCAAAAAAACCACCAAAACCAAGCGCCAATTACGCGGTACAACTATGGTTAATGAACGCGATATGGCTTCGATTAACAAAATGTTGCCCTACGCATAACCATTAAAGGAGTGAAAATATGCCACGCGTAAAAAGAGGTGTAACCGCAAGAGCACGCCATAAAAAAGTTCTTGCATTAGCAAAAGGTTATCGCGGTCGCCGTAAAAACGTCTACCGTGTTGCTAAACAAGCGGTGATGAAAGCCGGTCAATACGCATACCGCGACCGCCGTCAACGCAAACGTCAATTCCGCCGTTTGTGGATTGCACGTATCAATGCAGCTGCACGTCAATACGGTTTGTCATATAGCAAGTTTATGAATGGCTTGAAAAAAGCAGCTATCGAAATCGACCGTAAAGTCTTGGCAGACATCGCAGTATTCGATTCAAACGCATTTGCACAATTAGTAGAAAAAGCCAAAACCGCTTTGGCGTAAAATCTATTGAATAAATAAAAAAACCGAATTTCTCAAATAACGGAAATTCGGTTTTTTTTATGTTTTTAAAAACACTTTAAAGAAACTCCTGCAAAACTTGATTTTTCTATAATTCGTCATTTTGAGCGAAGCGAAAACGTAGTTTCTGCGAGCCGATAGGTGAAGCTAAAAATCTTTATAAAATAATGAGTTAGATTCTTCATTTCACTTCGTGAAATTCAGAATAACGGGTTTTGCAGGAATCTCAATAAGTTGATATTCTTCGTTTTCCTATAAAAGGCTACGCTCTCATTTCGGCAAACTTGAATTTATCAATCGACTACCCGAATAGTACAATCTGGTTTTATTTCTTCCGTTCTATCAAAATCACTGCTGTACTCCCTGGAATCACTGACTTCTATGAAACATAGATTTTCATAATCATATCCCCAGTGAGGTGTGTGAAACCATCGGTTCATCAGACCAGTGTATTCTTCCACTTTTTTCCTAAAGTAATTCTCAGGAAAGGCATATTGCAGATTCCTGAGGTACCTTTCAAAACACGGTAATCTGGAGTCTTCGATCGCATTATAGTCATATCGTCTGTGTTCGATATAATACCACCGACCGTTTTCTGCATGATCCCTGTACCAGCGCCATGTTTTGGATTTATCCGCTTTGCCGACAAATCTGCAGATGAAGTCCAACTGCCACCACTTCAGATCATCTTCATCTTTTGCCTCATACCTAATTGTGTCGGGCTCGCCGCGTTCTCCTTCCGACATTATTGTGAGCCCATCCAGATAGAAACCCGAAAACCAGTCAATCGGTTCATCTCTGCAATCTTCCGGCAAATGTGCTCTTATCCACTTTTCATCCAGTTTCATTTGCACACCTTGAAAATCCGAATTTGTTGATCTTTATTGCATCATACCTGCTCGAATAGATGTATTCTGACACCATCGAAATGCAGTCCGGAAAGCCGAATCAAAATCGCAGTCATCCGGTAGTTCAGATATTTCAAGCACAGCACTATCTTCTGAAAACTTACGAATGACATATTTTGCAGCGGTTTACCAATCAATTAGTAATAAAACGCTTAACACAACCGCCAATGCTTTGAGCAGCCATAGTTGCCGCAGTTTGAGTACGAGTATTAGGATTTACCAAACCAATTGTGTTTTCTGCTGTCATATTTTTCGTACCCTCTTCGCTTACACAACCGCAAACTTTTTGTTCAATTTCCAGCTTTTTCGCATTGGTCAAAACCATGGAAACCACTCTCCATTCTTGACGGTTGTTTAACTGCACTTTACACTCATTTTCCAACAGTGGTTTAACAACAGCCTGCGAAATGCTCCCTTGCCCATCATTATTAGCACAAGCAGCAAGGAGTAAAGGTAAAAGCAAAACAAGTTTTTTCATTTTTTAATACCACCAAATGTTAATTGTTACTTCATTTTATGAACCGAACATTGTAAAACCAAGTAAAAATTTTTGCCACAATAAAACTACACATATTAAGACTATCCTAAAACACATCGGACAGATTGAATCTCAATTTAATTTATTTACCTTACAAATAAATAAATTAACACTTATACCAAATAAAAACAATTAATTACCTTATTACACAAACAAACATCTAACATGCTCAATTACCACTCATCAAGATAAACGGTAATTGTTTATTTTACAGTAGTTTTATTGAATATTTATTAAGCATTTGCTATCATGAAACATACATTGGAAATTGCAATATTTTAAAAATACAATTAAATACTATAACCATTTGAAAAAATCGTATGGTTATTTTAAGGATACGCAAGGTTACGTTTCACTTTAACCACAAATATTACGGTAGATTAATTGCAGAAGGTTGTTATTATGGCATATTCATCTCCACATCTGATTAACTATCTATTCGATTCGCAAGGTCAGTGGGTTGCATTTCGCAAGAAAAAGCACGTTTTTGACCGTTGCGGACAATGGATTGGCTGGACTCCATGGATGGATAACGAAGTCGTTACCCCAGAAGGAGTGTATTTAGGAACAATAACTTTTGGTAATCGCTTGTACCGTCTTTCTCAAAGACAAGAAAGAGAAGTTGTAGGAACAATAGACGTACCAGAATTTCCAGGCACATTCCCAGAACCTAAATCACCAGGTCGTGCGGTGCTATTGCCGTGGGCAAGCGATCTTGAATTTGTCTGGGAAGAAGATGAAGATGATGACTATGAAGACTCGGAAACAAGCAATGACATCTCAATTAATCGCAAAAATTTCATCAGACGCAATATTGCCGATTTACAAAAATTAGATCTATCTGATTTAGAAGATGATTCTGTTGGCGGTGGATTCTCCACTTGGGGTTACAATGATGATTCATCGCAATCATCAAGTGCTTCTGCTCAAAAAATAGAAGAACTGCAAAGTCTAGTTGCAGCTCAAAAAGAAACAATCGATTACCAAAAAGACATTATCAAACAATTAAAAGAAGTAATCGAACAACAAAAAGAAATTATGCGACAACAAAAAGGTTTGTCAGCTCCCAAAGAAACAAATTACGAATCCAAACGTAATGCAGAAGTAAGACGTTTAGACGAAATTCGCCACATTGAAGAAGCAAGAAAACTCGAAGCATCAAAAATCGCTGCCGAAAGAAAACGCATAGAAGAAGAAGAGCGACAAAAAGCACGTTACGCCGAAGAAGAAAAACGCTTGGCGGAAGAAAAACGCTTGGCGGAAGAAAAACGCTTGGCAGAAGAAAAACGCCTGGCAGAAGAAAAACGCCTGGCAGAAGAAAAACGCCTGGCAGAAGAAAAACGCATAGAAGAAGAAAAGCGTTTAGAAGAAGAAAGAAAAAAACAAGAAGTCTTAAAACAAATCGAAGCCATCGAAGAAGAACATCGCAAAGAAACGAATGCAAAACAAACGGAAGCAGCATCAAATGATGACAATGGCAATGATGATGACTCTTTGGAAGGTTTAGATGTTAGCGTTGCAGGTTCATATCGACTTTGATTTATAAGTCATGAATTTGTAAGCAAAACCGCAATCTAAAACATGATTGCACTTATCCACACTAAATACCTTTTATCAGAAAAAAGGACATCCGACAAAAAGTGTGTCGTATTATGCTAAAAGCAATAAGAAGAATCGGAGTTGGTTATGAATCACAATCGTTCTAATCAGGGTTTTACACTCATCGAATTGATGATAGTGGTGGCACTGATTGCCATTTTTGCAACATTGGCAGGTCCCTCTATGGGAGATATGATAGCAAGGCAACGCATTAGTGCTGCTGCAAATGATTTTGCAAATTCTCTTGTCTTTGCAAAAAACGAGTCAGTTCGTCAAAGTCGTGCCGTGTTTGTTGTACCAGGTAGAATAAAAAGTGATGGTAAATTTGACGTACCAGCAGCTCAAACTTGGAAAAGTTGGGAAGACAAAGAAACCAGAGCATTAGTGGTATTTTCTGACAAGCACGGTGGAAAGAGCCAAGAATACGATTCCGAAGAAGATTTACGCGTAACTCAATTTAATCCAAATCTCTCTTTCAACTTAACAGCAGTTGATGTTAGCAATAAGCCTGTTGCTGATTTTGAATCAAAAATTGGATTTGTCTTTACTACGAATGCTCTGACACGCATTAAGAAAGATTTTCACGAAGCAGGATTAGGAAAATTAGGTCTTACCGGACGCATTGTAATTGCGGACAAAAAACGTCAAGAAAAAACTGCAAGAGGCGGAGCTTTTTGTCGTGTTGTCCGTGTTGAAAGCATTTCTCGTGCCACTGCCTGCACAGCACGTGAAACAATGCAAGCAGCAGACGCATACAAAAAGAATCCAGACCCAAATAACAAACCATTCTGCTACTGCGATAAAGAAGATCTGAAATAAAAAGGTGAAGCAATCATGAATACTACTATTTTATCACGACAACATCTTCGCCGAGAACAAGGTTCCACCTTGATTGAAGTGTTAGTTTCAATGTTTATCTTGGCATTAGGTCTGATGGCACTCATCTCCATGCAGGTTAGAACTTCTGCAAGTATTCAAGAATCAGAAAACATGGGTATTGTTGCCCAAGCAACTCAAAATCTTGCAGAGGCTATGTTATCTAATCCCAAACTAACGCTTGATGCTGCTTCTGGTGTTACCAAAAAAGATTATAGTCACTACAATGCTGAATGTGAAAAAGATAGAGGTGATTACAAATTCAACAATAAATTTGAAGGAACTTCCAACCATGGAAAAACAATAGCAGGACGTAATCTTTTAGCCGCTGAACATCTAAACAACTTCTGTACCGAAGTAATAAACAATATTCGCGGTGGCACTAAAGATGAATTAAAGATTAAAACCAAAGTGCAAAAACACAAAGATTCAAGCGGAGCTGAATTGGGTCAAGAGTTATATGTAACTTGGAAAATGAGTACAAGCGGTGATGATAGTGATGGTAATAAAGATGTTGAATATACATATACCTACCTATTAGATGACCAGCTATAAATTAAGAGTGGAGTGTTGAAAAATGTTATCCGCGAAAAAACATCAAAAATCAAAAGCAATCACAAAGGCAATTACTAATCAACAAGGTTTTACTTTGGTTGAATTTATGATTGCAAGCAAATCAAAAGCAATCACAAAGGCAATTACTAATCAACAAGGTTTTACTTTGGTTGAATTTATGATTGCAAGCGTATTAGGTTTAATTGTTATTGGTGCAACTGGTGCATTGTATTCTCATACTCGCTCTTTGGACGATGCTGCCAAAGATAGAATTGCCGTTCGCCAGAGCTTACGCACTGCCGGAACAATGATTGTTCGCGATGCACGTATGGCAGGAACTTTTGGTTGTACTGCATTAGGTCGTTGGAATGGGGTTGATACCGATGATGGTTTGGTTGATGTTGCCAACAATGGCACACCATTTAACGCCACAATCAGTGAGATAGCCGATTTAACTGGTCATTTACCAGATGCTGCTAATCCGGCAGATGCTTCTGCTGGCGTGCGTTGGATTCCTGCTGGTAGTAGTGTTGTTCTTGATAAAATTAGAGGTCCAATAGAATTAAAAAATAAAGGCGGCAAGGATATGGGGGCGTTAGTTTTCTACTACGGTGAAGGTGGTTTAGGAATCCAAAATAAAACCGATACTTCTCCGATCATTTTTACTAACCCCGCGAATGAACAAGATTCTAACAAAATAGTAAGCACAGCTATAGAAAACGATGGCATACTTGTTGCTGCAAGTTGTAATAATTTGGTTTTCCAAAAAGGGGTAGCTGATAAAAGTAATCCTGCCATTGAAATTCCAACTACCGGAACTTACAAGGTTGATAAAGAACAAGATTCCTTATCATTCTTGCTAATGACTTATAAAGTTAACGCCTATTTTGTTGGTCAAAAACCAGATGGAGCATTTTCTTTATTCCGTGTAGAATTAGACGATGACGGAACTAATTGGACACAACCACAAGAGTTAGTTAAAAACGTAACTGATATGACAGTTGAATATACATTTGTGGAAGACTGTCCTCCTCCTGATTTAGACACCGTTGGAGAATACGGCAAAACTGCAGACGATCCTAACCCAAGCTCATTCTATATATCAGAAACTGAAGATGCAGAAGCCAGCGGTATCATTGATACCCATGAAGAAAAGATTAAAAACAAACAGCTTGGACCAGCAGTCGTTAATATTTGGTTAAAGTATGACTATGTTAACGAAAACACTCGAAACACCGATATTGCTCCTACTATGGAAGATAATCAATATTTAATCACAGCTAATTTGCGTGGAGGTAATGTATGTGCCCACAGAAAACTATTCAAAAATTCTTAAAGGCAAATAATCATCATCAACAAGGCTTTACCTTGGTAATGGTGATGATGATTATGGTGATTATTGCATTATTGGTAGTTGGTGGTTCTCATGTTACCAATACTGAGATGCGGATTGCAGCCAACGATGCTGACTACAAATATGCGGTAGGTATCGCCGAACGTGCACTATTGATTGCCGAACAAGAGATTCACGATAACGTTATCGATAATGATGATCCAGTAGAAGGACCTCATGCCATTGCAGAAGATTGTAGTACTGTTCCTGCAGGTACCAAGTGCGACAAAGATATGGTTACAATGTTTCCTGATAACGCATGCGATCCTAAAACAGGATTTTGCGGTTTCAACCAAGGTACTCCTCTTTGGGAAAGAGAAAGTACTTGGGAAAAAATTGGCGGTAAGGAACCTCCTTCTATTTCGGTAAATGTTGGAGAAGCACCACAACCAAGATACATTGCTGAATATTTAGGTATTAGAACAGTTGATGGTGAAGAAAATAGACGTATTTTCCGCGTAACCGCACGTGCATGGGGTAAAAATGGCGATACCAAAGCCACTTTCCAATCTGTAATCACCACTCCTGCACCATAAACTAATGGGGAGATTTAAGATGTGCAAAAAACAACTCTCTTCTGGTTTTACTTTGGTGGAAGTAATGATAGTGGTTGCAATTTTAGCTATACTTTCAACAATTGCCATACCGTCATACGCTTCGTATATGCAAAGAACTCGCTTAACGCAGGCAAAAGCTTACTTAAACGAAGTACGTCAGGAAGCAGCAAAATTAAAATTAACAACTGCTGATGGCAAACACCCTGTTGATCCTACTAAATACACCGCTAACAATCATACAGAGTATAGCCATTACTTTAAATTTAAATTTGAAGACGATGGCAAGACACTTATAGCTGAACCAACTGCTAAAAATAGCTATCCAGGTTGGGTAAAAGTAAATATGTTAACTGGTAAGTTTGATTACAACTGCCCCAAATACAAGGGGGCTTGCAAATCGATGGAATCAACCGATAAGAAAAAAACATAAACTTAAAACCGGATATTTTCAAGTATCCGGTTTTTTGTATTAATGAATATGGCGACCTTGCAAAACCTATTTTTTAAGTTTTGCACGGAAGTGATTCCTGCAAACCCATCATTATGAATTTTTCGAAGAAAAATGAAGAATCTAATTACTTGTTTAATAAATAGATTTTTAGCTTCGCCTACCGGCTCGCAGAAACATCGTTTTCGCTTCGCTCAAAATGACGAATTGTAAAAATAAGGGTTTTGCAGGAGTTTATCGTAAGTTTCCGTAGGAAAACTAAGAATATCAACTTATTGTTTTACAAAAGATTATTTACTTACACTCAAAATGACGAATTATAGAAAAATATAGTTTTGCAAAAGTTTCATAAGAGGAAAAAACATGACGCAGCAGTCATTAATCAGAAAACTGCCAGATGGTGCGATTGATATTGTTGGAGATATTCACGGAGAGATTGATGCTTTGCGTGATTTATTGCGACATTTAGGGTATGACAGTCAAGGTTACCACCCTGAAAATCGCCGTTTGGTATTTATTGGGGATTTTATTGATAGAGGTATCGATAGTCCGGCAGTGGTAAATACTATTCGCCGTTTAACTGATAGTGGCAATGCTTTGGCTATTTTAGGTAATCACGAGCTTAATTTACTGAATAACGATCAAAAAGATGGTTCTGGTTGGTTTTTTGAAAAACAACGAGTCAGAGAACAGCATAGATATTTGCAATATAAAATAGCAAACGAAAAAGAAAAAGAAGAGATAATAAATTATATAAATACACTACCAATAGCATTAGAAAATAGTAATCTACGTATTATTCATGCGGCATGGCTTGATAAACATATTGATACTATTAGAAAATTAGGTAATATTGATGCTAAAACTGCTTTTGCAAATTTTCGTAGTCATGCAAAACAGCTGGAAAAACAACAAGTTTGGTACTCGCAATACATTAAAGAACATGAGTTTTATCATCAACATCATCGTGATGAAAATTTTGCTATGCCATATTTGAAAGCAGTAGGACAGTATGATCTTTATCATGGCGAAGCAAATCCTATGCGTGCCATTACATGTGGCACAGAGTGTTTTGCTAAAACACCATTTTACGCAGCTGGAAGGTGGAGATTTGTTACTCGCCAACCTTGGTGGGAAGAATATAATGACGATATTCCAGTAGTAATTGGTCATTATTGGCGACAATGGTATGCCAATTCATTTGTGCAAAAATCACTTTTTAACGAACCTGCTAATCAATGGTTAGGCAAAAAGAAAAATATTTTCTGTGTAGACTTTTCAATTGGGGCATTGTGGAAAACTCGTATGATTCCATCTGTAATATCACCTAAAAACTGTCGTCTATCTGCGTTACGTCTGCCGGAAAAAATATTAATTTTTAATAACGGCGAAACTGCTGCTACACAAGAATGACAAATAATATAAAAATCAAGTTTCACGAGATTTCTGAATAGAAATTAGGATAACACAAATGCGTTGTTATTTTGTTTATATTTTGTGCTTATTGTTTTCGCAACACATCTATGCACTGCCGGAACAATGCTTATTAGGCTCGTGGCAATCGAATAAAGACAAGACGCTTGAATATAATTTGCCTACTTGGGAATGGTCGGCGAAATATCACAAAATAAAACACAAACAGCAATATTACGATATGTTCGGCAAAATGATGGCAACTTATGCTGACGGTGTAGCGGATATTTCTTTTGAATGAGAATGGCTTGATTTCTTATAAAATGCAAAATTCATATCAAATTGTCCAAACAGGACGCAATTTTTTAGTGATTAAAACAGATGAAGAAGATGATTTAACAGGTCAAAAATATTATACTTTTTTCTTTGAAAACCCAAATAGTTATTATGTACAAGTACTGCATCGGCATTTGCTAAATGAAACAAGCACAAGTCGAGAGTATTTTCGCCGCATAACGCCTACACCCAAAGAGTGTGTTATGCCATAATTAATATTCAATTCATATCAAAACCGACCAGCATTGGTTCTCCTTGCCGTATTAGTTATACTGTCTAACGGCTCACCTATTGGTAGCTTTCGATCTGAATTTACTATATTTTGCACAAGGAAAAATACAAATGACATTTATTGTTTAGGCATACTTGTTGCATTATCGCTAACATTTAGGAGTTTTTTATGAAAAATATGAGTGCACTAACACAAGCGATTTATTTAGCACGCACGAGTCAGCGTAGCAAAGAACTTCGAGAGTATTTAATTACCGTTATATATCAATCTATTGTAAATGATGTAGACGTTTTTATACCAATTGATAAAAACAAACTTGATTTACCAAGTTGTAAAGGAGTTCCACAATTACTTTTTGTAAAAAAAGTACCTAATTTGGTTGCTTTTTCGGAACAACAATTTATCAGAAGAGATAAAAACACTGTAATGGTAAAAGACAAATTTAGAAAAATTATTGAATTAGTTAAAAGAGGTAATATAAGCTTGATGTTAAATCCATTTAGTAAAGATTGCCATTTGACCATATCACCATCAACATTACAAATGATTGAAGAATTTAATCTTGATAGCTCTAAACGAGAAATGACCAAGCAATAGGCAAAAACGTGGGAATCAAAGACTGGAATAAAAATGAGCGTCCGCGTGAAAAATTATTAGCCAAAGGTGTTTCAAGCTTATCGGACGCTGAACTATTAGCAATTTTGTTACGTAGCGGCACTCGTGGTATGGACGCAGTATCGTTAGCACGTAGTTTATTAAAAGATTTTGGTTCGTTACGAGGAGTGCTAACAGCTTCCTTGCCACAATTAAAAAATCACAAAGGTTTAGGTATTTCTGCCTATACTCAATTTGCAGTAGTCAGAGAAGCTGGCAAACGCATTCTTGCCGAAGAAATGCAAAACTTACCTCAAATCAGCGATTCCAAAGCTCTGGGAGAGTATTTAAGATTATCAATTGGTAGCGAATGCGTAGAGGTAATGTTAGCTATCTTATTAGATCGACAACAACGCATTATCTCAATTGAAGAATTATCTCGTGGATCATTATCAGAACACACTGTATACATTCGTGAAGTAGCTAAAATCGCACTTGATAAACATGCAGCTGCCATGATAATTGCTCACAACCACCCTGCTGGCTCTATATTGGCTTCCGATGAAGACCGTATTTTCACAGTAAGACTTAAAGCTGCTCTTAAATTATTTGATATAACCCTATTGGATCATTTCATTGTCAGTGCCAATGACACAGTTTCATTTGCAGAACAATCTTGGTTGTAATTAATTGTTTTAATAACAAAAACATTAAATACATAAAACATTATATTAGACAACTCTAACAAATAACTAAATTCCCAAATATGCCAAGAAAACTATTAATAAGCTTTCCGGCAGATGTATAAATATATATTTAAAGTTAAGTCTGCCGGAAAAATTTATTATTTATATACAGTTATATCAAGTTGAATAATTCATATAGTTGTATTAATAAGTTTTAACACATTAAAACAATCATATTATTATAGTATTGATTTTTATAAAAAATTTACACAAACAGTGTATTTTTGCAGATAGTATGTTTTTATGTTATCATTCAAATCTCTTTATAAAATGTAGGAGCCAAAAATAATGGACTTAATTCGTAAATCGAAAAAATTTCTATTTTCATCAATTTGTCTTGTTGCGTTGAGTGCAAGCTTGGTTGGCTGTAATAACAATGCAGGCAATACTGCCGAAAACACAGGCGATACTGCTGCACCCAAAGCAGAAGTTAAATATCCATCAGGCAACCTTGATTTAGTTGCACCTGCTGGTGCTGGCGGTGGTTGGGACACCACCATTCGTATGGTTGCTAAAACGTTAAACGACACAGGCATTGTAACTGCACCTATGCCTGTTCGTAATGCACCTGGTGCTGGTGGTGCGGTGCATTTGGCTACATTACAAGAAGCAAATAAAAAAGCAGACCCTAACACCATCACCGTTTATTCTCCACCCATTTTATTCTTTAACTTAAACGGTTCCAGCGAATTTGGTTATCGCAATACCAAACCTTTGGCACGCTTAATTGCCGATTATGGTGCATTTGTGGTTCGTGCCGATTCTCCATACAAAAACGTTGGTGATTTAATGGAAGCGTTAAAGAAAGATCCAAAAGCCGTTAAAATCGGTGGTACTTCTGCAGTCGGTTCTATGGATCACGTTCAATTCTTAATCATTGCCAAAGCAGCTGGTGTTGAAAATATCGATAAAATCGATTACGTTCCATTTGATGACGATGGTTTAGCTCAATTATTGGGTGGACATATCGACTTATTCTCAACTGGTTTATCTGATGTTAAAGGTTTGGTTGAAAGTGGCGATGTCCGCGTTTTGGCTCAAACTGCTGACCGCCGTATTGGTGAAGGCAAAATGGGCGAAATCCCAACTGCTATGGAAAGCGGTATTGATGCCACCTTTATCAACTGGCGTGGTTTGTTCGGCACACCTGAAATGCCTGATTACGCAGTTCAATACTGGCGTGATGCTTTGAAAAAACTGCAAGACACCCCTGAATGGAAACAAGTTTGTGCAGAAAAAGGCTGGGATATGATTTACCTTGATGCTCCTGAATTTGAACAATTCTTGGAAAAAACAGAAGCAGAATATATCGAAGTGATGACACAAATCGGTATGTTGAAAAAATAAATCGTAGTGCCTTATAAACAAAGTGCCTACGAATCTAAATTCGTAGGCATTTTTTAATGTTTGGAGTTTTAAAATGTCGCTTTCAGTTATTTCATCATTTCTTTTAACGGTTTTGGGTATTGTGTATGCACTGGCTACCTTTACAATGTCAAACGCCCCATTTGGCAGAGCATACGAACCTAAAATTTTTCCGGCAATATTAGCGTTTTTTCTTATTGTTTGCGGTGCTATTTTATTTGTAAAAGAATTGAAAGAACATCTTGAAAAAAAACAAAATGAAGATACAGGCAGCATTTCTAAACAATATCTTATTCAAATCTTATTAACCATCGCCAATGGCGTAATTTATACGCTTATCTTTAACAAAATCGGTTATGTTTTTTCAACCATTATCTTTTTAATCCTGCAATTTTTAATCTTTGGCGGCGTAAAAAATTTGAAATACGGCGTTATTGTTGCCGTTGTTTTTGCAGTGGCTGTTTATTATATTTTTAACGGTTTATTAGGTATTAGTTTGCCCAAATCAGCATTAGGCTATTTATAAAAGGATTGGGTTATGGAAAGTTTGCAATTATTATTTCACGGTTTTGGCACAGCCTTACAACCGATGAATCTATTTTGGGTAACATTAGGTGGCGTGTTAGGCACGATTGTTGGAATGTTACCAGGTTTAGGACCTGCCGCAGGTGTTGCTATTTTATTACCACTGACCTTTTCTATGGGTTCCATTCCTGCACTTATCACAATGGCAGGTGTTTATTATGGGGCAATGTACGGCGGTTCACGCTCGTCCATTTTGATTAACACCCCAGGTGATGGTGCAGCAATTGCCGCTATGTGGGACGGCTATCCAATGACCCAAAAAGGCAAAGCCGAAGCCGCATTAGCCATTTCAGCCATTGCGTCCTTTTTTGGTGGCTTAATCGCCATTATCTTTATGGTGTTTTTAACCCTACCTATTGCCAAATTCGCACTTAAATTTGGATCTGCTGAATACTTTTTACTGTTCGTGTTCGCCTTAACTGCCACAGCAGTTGCAGAGAAACAACGCCTAAAAGGATTCATTATGATGATTTTAGGCTTAATGATAAGCACAGTAGGACTTGACCCACAATCAGGCGTGCAACGATTTACCTTTAATATCTTATCATTGCAAGGCGGTATCGATTTTATCGTTGTCATCATTGCCATTTATGCCTTTGGCGAAGTGCTACGCAGTTTCGAAAACATCGGCGAAGGCAAAAAACAAGTGCAAAAGAAATTCGGTCGCATTTGGATTTCCAAAAAAGAATGGAAATTAAGCCGTGGTGCCATTTTCAGAAGTGCACCTTTGGGTTTTATCGTTGGTGTTTTACCTGGTGCTGGTGGCACAGTTGCCTCAATTATGGCGTATAACACGCAAAAATCACTCTCCAAACAACCAGAAGAATTTGGTAAAGGTGCAATAGATGGCGTAGCCGCCCCTGAATCAGCCAATAACGCCGCATCAGTTGGGGCAATGATACCTATGCTCACTTTGGGCGTACCAGGTTCTGGCACAACAGCGGTAATGCTTGGTGCATTAACCATTTTAGGTTTACAACCTGGTCCTTTACTTTTCCAAAATCAATCCACACTCGTTTGGGGCGTGATTGCCAGTATGTTGGTAGGTAATGTGATTTTGGCATTCGTAAACATTCCACTTGCTGGCGTTTTAGTGCGTGTATTGGCTGTACCACCTAAAATACTCTACCCTATCGTTTTAGCTTTCACATTTTTAGGTACTTATGCCATCAGTTCAGTTACTGCTGATTTTTACTTGTTACTGCTATTTGGTGTAATAGGCTTTCTGCTTTCACGAGCAAAATTCCCAATGACCCCATTAGTCTTGGCGTGCATTGTCGGCACAGGTATGGAACAATATTTTAGACGTGCTTACAAACTTCATGATGGCGATTTAACCATTTTCATCAAAACGCCTTTATGCTGGATTTTTATCATCTTAACCGTATTTGTTGTCTTTTTACCTATGATAAAAAGCAAAATCAAAGCGATTAGAGAAAGTAAATAAAATTCCAAGCTAATCTACAAATAAGTCTGCCGGAAAGGTATAAAACACTTTTCCGGCAGTCTTTTTAAGAAACCCCTGCAAAACCCTTACTGAAACAAAAATTTAATCCTGCCGTAGGGTGGGACAACACAACCCACCAAAACGCCGTAGGCGTTAATCAATTGTATTTTAACAACTTTTTATTCCACCCTATCGGGTGGTTGGTGGGCTGGTAAGTCCACCCTACGGCGTTTATTTTTCAAAAATTAGGTTTTGCAGGGATTTCTTAAACCATTTCCGGCAGTCTTAAACCATTTCCGGCAGACCTATCAAAGTCTGCCGGAAAGATTTTTTAATTTTCGTTTTCTAACCAATTTTTTACTTGTTGTGCCACGTCTTGCCAATTAGGTTCGCCCACCACCCAGTGTGCGAATCCATCTAAACAATGATACTTGGCACAATGCAAATATTTACGCCAAATATGAAAAACCACACTTGCCGGCATAATTCTATCTTCGCTGGCAGACAGAATTAGCATCGGACATTGCACATCTTGTTCATTGATATAAGTGGTAGCATTTTTATCCAAAGCCCAAAAACCCACTTCAAATAATACGCGTCCTGATTCATAACCAATTTTTTCAAAGACTTTTCTTGCTGCTAAATCATCATCAAAGCCATTCAAAATAGAATATTTAGCCAAAGGATATGTTGCAGGAATGGCTCTATTCCAAAATTGAGGAAGTAACATAATTGGTCCGAAAATCTTTAACACCGATGGACGTGCAGTAATAATACCAGCAGGAGCAGCAGGAGTTAGCAATACTGCCTTTTCGACCATGCCACGTGCGGCTAACATTTGAGCTAATAAACCACCTAATGAATGACCTATCACGATTGGTGGTTCATCTAATTTTTCAATTTCTTGACATATAAATGAAAAATAATCACGCAAACTTGTTTTGCCTAAATGAGGGTCTGGTCGCATAATGCCACAGCCGTGATACGGCAAATCTGGTGCAATAGTGTGATAACCAGCTTTTTCAAAGAAATCGCGATAATTGTCCCAACACCACGAACCAACCCACATTCCATGTATCATAAATAAGGTTTTACTCATTTGATGCCAAGCTTTCATTTTGTGCGTAAGTTTGAATATTACAGGAATATTAGCTTTCCGGCAGACTTTATAAATATAAGGTTAGTAAAATGGATAAAAGATAAAAGAAACTAACGCCAAGCAAAGCCATAAGCAATTACAAGTAGCAAAAATTAAGCTACAATTGCAGGTGTAAATTTTAACTTAAAATCTCTTTTATTTTTTAGCATGACTCGCATTGCAAATACCTTTTCACAAAAGAACAAAGTGTTAATTTCATACATCTGTGCAGGACACCCAGATATTGATAGCACATTATCACTAATGAATGCCTTGGCAAATAATGGTACAGATATTATCGAGTTAGGAGTGCCGTTTTCTGACCCAATGGCAGATGGACCAATTATCCAACGTGCCACTCAATGTGCGGTAGAAAACGGTGTTACTTTGCACGATGTTCTTGCAATAGTGGCAAAATTTCGCCAAAACAATTCTAATACGCCAGTTGTGCTGATGGGATATTTGAATCCTATTTTACGTATGGGATATGAAAAATTCGCACAAACAGCGTCAGAATCAGGTGTAGACGGAGTATTAACCGTAGATTGTCCGGCAGAATATATTGATTCTCTTGCTATTTACTTAAAGCAATACGAAATTTCACCCATTTTCATGATCGCACCAACTACCGAAACTGACCGTATTCAAAACATCGTAAAAAAAGCAGAAGGTTTTATCTATTGCGTATCACTCAAAGGCGTAACTGGTTCTGCACGTTTGGATACTGATGAAGTTGCTAAACGTATATCATTATTACGACAATACACCCAAGTGCCGATAGCAGTTGGATTTGGCATTAAAACAGCCGAAGATGCACAGCGTATAGCGTCAGTTGCAGATGGCATTGTTGTTGGTAGTAGCTTTGTGCAACTTATTGAACAATCTGGTGCAAATATTCTTGAAAAAGTTGCGGAATTTTCCGGTAGTCTAAAAAATGCAATTAAATCATAAGGAATCCATATCATGAGTTGGTTAGACAAATTACTTCCCCCAAAAATCAAACGCAATGAAAATAAATCATCAAAAATTCCTGAAGGTCTATGGGTAAAATGCCCATCTTGTGCCGCAACTTTGTATAACACCGATTTAGAAAAAAACGTTCAAGTTTGTCCAAAATGTGAGCATCACATGCCACTTTCAGCACGTGCTCGCCTTGATTTGCTATTAGATATAGATGGGCGTGAAGAAATCGCTGCCAATGTTACACCAATGGATATTCTTAAATTCAAAGATTCCAAAAAATATACCGACCGCCTTTCTTCTGCTAAAAAACAAACCGGAGAAGATGACGCTATCGTAGTTATGAAAGGAACTATGGACGGATTGAATGTAGTAGTTGCTGCATTTGAGTTTCGCTTTATCGGTGGCTCTATGGGTTCGGTGGTTGGCGAAAGATTCGTACGCGGAGTACAAGCCGCTGTGGCAGCACGTTGTCCATTTATTTGTGTGGCAGCATCAGGTGGGGCTCGTATGCAAGAAGGATTAAATTCCCTAATGCAAATGGCAAAAACTTCCGCTGTGCTACATTTACTTAAAGAAAAACGTTTGCCGTTTATCTCGGTATTAACCGACCCTACTATGGGTGGGGTTTCTGCAAGTTTTGCTTTTTTAGGCGATATTGTAATGGCAGAACCTAATGCACTTATTGGATTTGCCGGACCACGCGTAATTGAACAAACCGTACGTGAAACTCTGCCTGATAATTTCCAACGTGCCGAATTTCTATTAGAAAAAGGTGCAATTGACAAAATAGTAGACCGCCGCGAAATGAAAAACGCAATTGTTAACATCTTGCGTATACTGTTGAAAAAACCAGCACAGAAAAAAGATGCTGCATAAAACTTAATTAAAATATAATAAATTAAACTTTTCCGGCAGACTTTATAATTAATTAAAAGTCTGCCGGAAAATATTTTAAATACTCATGCAAAATCCGTCATTGAAGAATTTTGCAGGAGTCTCGGAAAGGAATGTAATGCTGTATTAATTCAGTTCAGGTAGTCTGAAAATAAAAAGTAACTCCTATTATCATCATTTTTCAAAAATATAGTTTTGTATGGATTTCTATTAAGAACCCCCTGCAAAACCCTTACTGAAATGTTAGAAATCCACGCGTTATTTACACATGGGGTTGAGAAAAATAAGCCTTCAAGATCTCGAAAGGTGTATCACCATTCAATCCCTTGTGAGGCTTAACTGTATTATAAAAGTTGATAAAACGAGCCAATTCTTTCTT
>JAFZMY010000133.1 GCA_017553165.1 Neisseriaceae bacterium | reverse complement strand
TATGTGCGGAGATTTAAATATGAGTTTACGACAAGATGTGGTAGATATTTACACCAAATCATCGGTGTATTACCTGCGTTTGCAGTATTTGATTATTTGCTACCTGATTGTCTTGGCAGGGGCGTTTTTTGTTTTGCCTATGCCAAGAGAAATAGGGATTGATGGCGTTGCTCGTTTGTTAATTGGTGGTTGGTTATATATCGGCTTTGTGGTTTTAATGGTTTATGCTCCTAAACTGTTTTATCCATTAATTGGTAAATTATTATCACCATATAAAGATGAGAAAGAAGTTGAAGAAAAATTTAATCGCTTATCCGAAAAAGACAGGCAAGAAGTTGAAAAAGCCATCGAAGCAGAATATGGCGTTAATTACAAAAAAAACGGCGTGCTGGTAATTACTATGAATAAAATGCAACGAGTGGCAACCAATGTGTTTTTTCAATGTTTGCTAATTGAATTATTTTGCTTGGTAGTGTTAATTAATCAAGATCATAGTTTAATGATTTCTAATCCAGTTACGCAAAGTATTGCGGAGTTTTTATCGCAATATACATGGAATGAAGAGCGGGATTATCGTTTTAAAGATGGTTTTGCTTTTGTTATTGATTCAGGCGAGCGTGGAACTATACCATTTTCCCAATATGCCTATATGGCAGAAAGTATCTTTTTTGTCCATATTATGTTTTTTATTTCTGCAATTTTTAGATTTGTTTCCATGTTTATTTTTTCTCGTCCTATTTTGGCAAATGAGTATGTTTTTCCTATTGTCAAAAATTCAACTCGTTCAATAGGAAAAATGATTTGGGCAATTTTAGCAACATTAATTATGTTAATTATTGGAATGGCATTTCCAATTGGTTGGATTGAGTTAGATTTTCCTGTGACTTCTATACAGCTAATAAAAGAAGGCTGGTTAGGTTTTTCATGTGTCGGCATTTCAATAATAATTCTTAATGAATTAATCGCTTTTCGCTTTATGGAAGACTGGTATAAACTAATTTTCCATAAATTTTCTTAACTCATTTTTATAAAGGAATTTATTATGAATGCAAAAGAGTTCTGGCAAAATCTTGCCGAAAAAGTTACTCAAAATGTTGTCGAAAGACTGGTTGAATTGGAAGTGGCATTAACTACCAAATCATTGGTTGAAGCAAACATTAAGAATTTAACCCAAGATGGTATTCATGCTTTAACTTTGGCAACCAGTTCCAATATAGCAAAGAAACTTGCCGTTGAAATGCAACAAAAATCTTTAACTGCGTCAACGCCTGTTCAAGCAAAAATGTATGATGTGATTTCAAGTGTCTTGAATGTTGAAGTTAATTCATATAATAAAAAACTTGCCGAATTAGCAAAACAGGAATACGCCACTGTTGCTGCTAATCCTTTTGACACTGCCAACCATGTTGCTGGTAATAAATTTAATTCAACCATGTTCAACTCATTAGACAAAGTGGTTGTGGTAAAAAATATTGCCAAAATGTTAGAACAATTTGTGGATAACTATGAAAAAACCAACAGCGTTGGTTCTGACGTATTAGTGGACTTTTCCGGCAGTGCTTACGAAGTGATTCGTGATTATTCCATGACTTTGGAATCGTTTAAAACACCAACAGTGGATAAAATTATTGCCAAGATTGGCTTAAATCCAAAATCATTGCTAACCATTGCAGCCAAAGGTATGGGGATTAATGCGTTGCTAACTGCCGAGTTCTATCTTGTCGAGAATTTAGCAGAAGCAGTTTTTGATAGTAAATATGTTCATTTGTATGACCGAGAATGGTTTGTTTCTGCATCCGACTGGATTTTCGGCAATTTAGACAAAATCGCCATTGGCACAGCTGAATTTGACGCAGTTGCATCGGTTTATACCTTATTACAAACCAATAGTGATTGGGGATTAACAGATGATGAATGGTTACAATTATTAGGTTCTGACGAAGTTCGTAATATGGATATAGCCAAAGTTAAACATGTTTTGGCAGAATCTATTAAAATTATTACAGGCAACGAAATTAAAATCAATACCACCGAAGATATGGTTAATGCTGTAAAAGAAAATTACGGTATATTCCAAAAAGTGCGTGGTTTTGGTTTAATGGTGCCAATGGAAAATACTTGGAAAAATTTTATCAGTGAAGATAGTGATTTTGGTTTAGCCATGCGTTATGCACTAAAAAATCTAAATAATTTTATTATATCTTCCAATAAAGCAGAAAAGATTAATATAGATTATTC
>JAFZMY010000132.1 GCA_017553165.1 Neisseriaceae bacterium | reverse complement strand
TATTGTGCCGATTATGGCTGTGGTGTATATCGTAGGCGGTATTGTGATTATTTTTCAACACCTTGATTTAGTGGGACAAGCCTTTGGTTTGATTATCAGCGAAGCCTTTACCGCCAAATCAGTGGGCGGTGCGGTATTAGGTACGGCGGTGCGTTACGGCGTGGCTCGTGGCTTATTTTCAAACGAAGCAGGTTTGGGTTCTGCACCGATTGCTGCTGCTGCCGCCAAAACCGATCACCCCGCACGCCAAGCGTTAGTGTCGATGACAGGCACTTTTTTGGATACCATTGTGGTGTGTTCAATTACAGGCTTGGTTTTGGCAATCGGTTATATTCAGGCAGGCGATTCGTTTGGCGATTTAAAAGGTGCTGCATTAACGGCCTTATATTTCAATAACTTAATGCCACAAATCGGCGGCTGGATTGTATCTTTTGGCATTGTATTTTTCGCTTATTCTACGATTTTAGGCTGGTGCTATTACGGCGAAAAATGTGCTGCCTATTTGTTCGGCGATAAATTTGTGGTGATTTATCGTCTTATCTACACCGCCACTGTAATGTTAGGCACAGTCTTGGCATTAGATGTGGTATGGACTTTCGCTGATATTTTCAACGGCTTAATGGCATTGCCAAACTTAATCGCCTTGCTACTGCTCTCCAAAGTCATCATTTCCGAAACCCGCGACTTTATCGCACGGCGTAAATCTGGTGAATTGTATTAACAAATAAATAGAGTGGGTCGAAAGATCCACTTTTGTTTTGAGAAACTCCTGTAAAAACTTATCATTGAAGAAGTTTGAACTGCACTCACATCTACCAGTTTTGCAAATGTTTCAGACTGCCGGAAAGTAATTTGTTTATAATATAGTAGATTCACACCAAAAACAGTCAGTGTTAAGTATCACTTTTCCGTATTATTTATATACTGTCGAAGTTATTTCTCCTTATCTGCTTTGGGTCTGAATCTACTATATTAAATTTATTTTTTGAATATGGAGTAACTATGAAAATTAAGTTTATTTTTTTACAAATTTTGTCTTTGTGTGTTTTAACCGCTTGCGGTGGTTCTGATGATGGCGGTAGTGTTCAACCAGTTAATAATCCATCATCTAATTTCCAAACAAATAGTCAATCTACTCAAAATCAAAATTCCAAAAATCAAAATACCAATACCACTTCGTCTAATTCCCAAAATCAAGTTGTTATTCATACGTTTGATGCAGCAACTAATAAAGTTACATCAACATCAAAGATGGGAAACGATGGCGATAATTACACTAAATTGATAGTTGATTCTAAAACAGTTGCCACCTTGCCAGATTCAATAATATCAGGTGCAAGTGATAGTATAGATATGGTTCTTATGAAAGGTGCACCTGATAGTGTTGATGGTGCAAATAGCAACTATGTTTTGGCTTATGCTCGTTTTGGTGCAATTGTGGATAAAAAAGAAATGAAAGCCACAATGTTCTATCAAGGTTCTCCTACACCGTCTGCTGATATGCCAACCGATGGTAAAGCTGTGTATTGGGGAACAGCTGCGGCTATTGATACTAATGAGTTTAAGAGAGCGTATACAGGATTTTCTCAATTTACCGCAGATTTTTCTGCTAAAAAATTAAATGGTTTATTGAGTTTGGCAGGTCAAAGTTTAGCAGGTGGCAATGATATAACTTATGAGGAAGTTAATATTGATGCTGTTATTAATGCTAATACATTTAATGGTAAAGCTAACGGTCAAGGTAGTGTGAATGGCAAGTTTTACGGACAACAGGCTCAAAATTTAGCCGGTATGTTTGTTGAACCAAATAAAAAATTACACGGTGTATTTGGTGCTAATAAGCAAAAATAATGAAAAAATCGAGTTTTGCAGGATTCTCTGATAATTGATAAATAAAAGTCTGCCGGAAAGTTTTATTAAGCTTTCCGGCAGACTTTTTTCAAATAATTATAATCTTTAACGTCCTTTTTTATGTGGGACAAGGTTGGTATTTGCAATTAGCATTAATAGTCCTGCGATAATCATTCCCAAAGAAAGTAACACGGATAACATAACATCGGTGTGAAAATGTAAATAGATAGCAACACCACAGTAGATTAACAATGGTGCGGAAACAAACGATTGCTTGTTAATGCCATCGACAATTAACACGATAAAGCCTGCCACAATCATTGCAATGGACAAGATGATAGTGGATGGCGGTAAAATATCGGTTACATGTAAAAACCAAACACTACCAAAGATAATTAATACAAATGGCCAAAATAGTGAAGTTTTGTTCATGGCTTATTCCTTTCTTAATGAATACGGATTTTAAACACAACTTTCTTGACCAAAGATGGTTGGTCAATGGCAATTTGGCTGCGGTGCGGTTCATTAGGCAGGTAAATTAGAAAATGGTTCATATCTGCAATAAATGTTGCCGCAGAGTCTGCCGGAAAAAAACCAATATCACGTTTTTCATCAAAATCATTAGACAGCGATATATTATCACGAGTACTTATTTGATGAATTTCTTTTCCTTGCAACATAATTTGAACATCGGCAAATTGACGATGAAATTCAAATGGGTTAGGCTTTTTTATAGTTGTGTAACTATCGATATTGTAATAAAGGTCATCGCTATCTGTATATCGCATACATGGTAAGTCTGAAAGATTTTGTGTATCCAAAATGGTTTTAATGCGTTCAAGAGACGGTAGCAAAATTGCGTAATCTAATAAATTATCTAATCTATCAAAAATCATAATAGCGATTCCTTTTTGAATTTAAGTCTGCCGGAAAAGTGTTTATATACTTTTCCGGCAGACTATTTGTGTTTTAAGATGGTGTTTCTTCTTGTGTTTCTTCTTGATTGTAAATCTGAAATATTATTCCAGATAAACCTAAAAATAACATCAAGGTAGCATACATAACCCAATATAACCAAGGGTCGATTACGATTAATTCCATGCAGAATAAAACAACTGCAACACACCATGCAATAGATATTGCCCATACTATATTGCCGTATATTTTTTGTTTGCGAGTAACAAAAATTGCCCAGCATGGAGATAACAGCATGTACACAGTTAATAATTTTGCTTGTGGTGTGGCAAAATATTTTTGCCACACTATTGGTATGTCTAAAATTGCGAAAGTGTGCTCTTGCCAATATTGTTGATATACCAGTAAAAGAGCAAAAACAATTAAATGGAGTAAGGGGGTGAAAAAAAACTTTATATCACTCATTGCATGGAATCTGCTAATTGCTGTGCTTCTTTTAAGTCAATGCTGCCTTCATAAATGGCACGTCCGGTTATAACACCTTCTATGCCACAAGATTGCACTTCACACAAAGCACGCACGTCGTCTAAATTGGTTAAACCGCCAGAGGCAATAACTGGAATTGTTAGGGCATCTGCAAGTTTGCAAGTAGCATCGATATTTACGCCACTCATCATGCCGTCGCGTCCGATGTCAGTGTAGATAATCGATGCAACTCCTGTATCTTCAAAACGTTTAGCCAAATCAATTGCACTTATTTGGCTAACGCTTGCCCAGCCATCGGTGGCAACTTGTCCATCTTTGGCATCAATGCCTACGATAATGCGATTGGGAAAATTGTGGCAAGCTTCTTGTAAAAATTGAGGATTTTTTACCGCAGCTGTGCCGATGATTAGATATTGCAAACCGATGTCAAAATATTTTTCAACGGTTTGCATATCACGTATGCCACCGCCCAATTCCACCGGAATTTCTTTGCCAACCGATGCTACAATCTCGCTAATTGCTGCGAAATTTTTGGGTTTTCCGGCAAACGCTCCATCTAAATCAACTAAATGCAAACGTCTTGCACCTTGTGATAGCCAATGACGTGCCATGTCTGCCGGAAAATCAGAAAATACAGTTGCATCTTCCATCAAACCTTGACGCAAGCGAACGCATTGTCCTTCTTTTAAATCAATTGCTGGGATAAGTAACATCGGTTAATCGCCTTTTAGTTAAGTTTATTGGACAACATCGCCAATTGGTAAATCTTGAGGGATTGTGCTGTTGGTATTCTCTGGATTATCTATTTGAGAATTTTCTTCCAAGTTTAATCCTTCATCTTGTTCTTTACCAATATTACTTATTTCTTCCCAAGTTGTAGGTGTGCCATTAACCAATAATTGATTATCAGCGTATGTAATATTGGTTTCGTATTCATTGCCTTTATCAATAAATAGATTGTTAGCTTTGTTAGCTATTTCTTGAATTGTTTGATTTGCCATGATTTGAGATGTTTGTGCGTCAGTACCACGAAGTTGTAGAACTTTACTAAACGTGTTTACCAAAGTTGTCTTGTTAAGCGAAGCGTTAAGACTGCCGGAAGAAATAACATCTTCTGGTTTTGAAATTGCATTAAGACTTTCTACTGGTTTAAATTGCACGGTTAATGATGAATTGATGCTACCATCGCTATCTTTTAATTCGATATTTTTGGATAGTAAAGGTTGGCTTTGTAATAAGTTGATGAAGTTTTTTTCTATATTTTCATCAGATGGATTTTTTTGAATTTCGTTTAAAACAGATAAATCAACTTTGTCGAGTTTGATAGTGCCATCTAATTTTCCAAAATCATTGTTACCAATATTGATATTACTTACACCGTATGCTAATGAAGCATTTATAAGTTTGCCGTTTTCTATCTCACCACTATCGATAAATACATTGGATAGTCTGCCGGAAATCATGCTATTCCAAGATAGTTCTTGGACTTTAAAGCTACGTTTTCCAATAAAGAAATTGTCTTTACGTTTTAAATCAAAATCAAAAGATAGATTGTTTAATTTTGCAGAATTGCCAATAAAATCAACTACTAATTTATCAACTTTTGATGAACCATTTAAGAATGAAAGTTCAGTATCGGTATCGCTGTCGATATTCAATCCAGAAAATTCAATATCAATACCTGGTTGTTGGAATTTAATTGGTGGTACTTGTGCATTGATGTGTTCACTATTGGAAAAATTTACTTCTGTTTTAATAGTCAAAGGTGATTCACCTTTGGTTAATTGAAACAGCATATTAGTTGCAGAAGTATCTTTGAGTTTATAAGTAACCAAATAACGCATTGGTTTGAAATTAACCAATGGACCATGCTGAATATGCGATTCAAATTCAATCGGCTTATCATTCATGGCAATTTTAAGTTGATAGTTTGCTTGTGAGCTAAATACATTGTTTTTGATGTCCACTAATTTAATATCGATTAGTGGCATTGGCATTTGCATTTGTTCGCTTTGTTCTTTGATTTGTTTGTTTAAGTTTGCGATTCTTTCTTCTTCTGTTTGTTTGAAAGAATTACCAAAATACCAAGAAGTTCCGGCATATCCTGCACCTAATAATGCTACAAAACCTACGGTTGCTACTAATTTGTTCATAATAAATTCCTTTATATAGTCTTATCCGAAAATTTACAAAAGGGCATATTCTAACGGATTATTTCATTTGCTACATCTTTTAATGCAATATTTAGTGCACGTACCATTGCATCATAGCCATCGCCTTGTTGATTATGGGTGATATTAAAAGTGATAACTTCGTTTTGTTTGTCGTTTAATTTAGTGGCAGTTCCCATTACTTGCACCTTGCCATCGTATACGCCTTGAAAACGTTGAATATTAATTTGCCAACATGAGTTTGTGGCTATATTAAGTGATGATGGAATAAAACGTTTGTTTGATACAGTGTTATTCAGTGTGTTTGCTAATACTTGTTCAATGGCAATATCCAAACGTTCTGCCCAGCGGTGATGTTTGGCAAATGATAAAGTGGTGGGTGATGTTTGATATAACAGAGAATCTTGTTTTAGTATATCAGGGGTAATAACACGAATACATGTCATATCATTAGTCTGCCGGAAAGATGGATTCCATACGGCATCAGGCAGTTGATAATATTGCGTTGTTGGAGTGGCAGCACAGGCACAAAGAAATATTGCTACCAAAAAATTAATTATTAATTTCATTGATGACCTTTCGGAATAATATCGTTTGATGTGCTTGGAAATATCAAAGCATTTGGTTTTTCTTCCAGAGTTCTTAAAATTGGTTCGGCTCTTTGTAAGGTTGTATCGATGCGTTGCAAAGTGGTGCGAATATCTTGATATGCAGGCGAGTTTGGTGAAACGCCTTCTAATGTTTCTTTTAAGGAAGACAGAGTATTACGCATTTCATGCGGTAATTGTTTAGTGTCAGAGTCGTTTAGAAGGTTTTCCACACTCAATAAAGTGCGATTTACTTCTTGTAAAGTCTTATCTATGGGAAGTTTGTTGATTTTATCTAATAAATCATTCATCTGTACTTGTAATTGTCCTAAACCGCCTTTTCCTGTGGCAATGACCCTGTAACCTGCATACTGTTTGATATGTGGTTTTTTGTAGGATTGTTGATCGTTATCGATTAGTTCGATTATTTCATTGCCAGTGATTAAATTACCACTGCTTAATATTGCGTATACTCCGCCGTCAATGGCAGCGTTAATCGATTTCTGCCATTGTTCATGGTCAAATTCTGTTTGTTGATTTTTGAAAAATTGAGAGTCTATGTAAAAATGAACTGGGATTTTTTTATTATCAAATAGTTTTGCTTTGTCATTAGCGGTGAAGTAGGGGACATCTGCAACTCTTCCTATTGTAATTCCTTTATATGTTACAGCAGAACCTACAGATAGGGAGCGTACGCTTTGATCAAAAAATGCAACTAAATGAATGGCAGAATCATCAGGAGTATCTGGAGCAATGGTTTCATGACGATAAAGGATAAATTGTGTATCAGTACCAACTTTTTCTCCACGTTGTCCATTTTTCGGATCGTCAAATGAAATAGCACCACCCAATAATGCTCCAACCGGAGGGGCACTGATATTAACGCCAGAACCAGTCATATCAATATTTACACCATCAGAAATCCAAAAGCGAGTGTTTTGTCCTATCAAAGATTCATTAGGAGAGCGGATAAAAATTCGATATTGAGCGTGTCCGGTGATGGGATCAAAATCTGCATTATCAATTGTTCCAACTTCGATACCACGAAATAAAACAGGACTTCCAGCAGGAATTAAACCATTTGCTTCACTGTGTAAGCGTAAGTGTAATCCATCACTGCCGGAAAATGCTGATGGAATTGAGTCGCTAACTGTAAAAATACGTTGTTCATTACCTTGTTTTCCGGGAGTCATTTCTATGTATACGCCGGAAACTAATGTTCCTAAACCGGTTACTCCTGAACGATCTATACGTGGTTTTACTAACCAAAATTGTGTGTCTTGTAAGAGTAATTTATGCACATCACTACTCATGCGTGCTTTTAAAATAACACCGTCATGTTGTTCATTAAGTGAAATAGCAGTAATTCGACCAACTTCAACATTAAGTAATTTAATCACGGTAGAGCCTGCCACAATTCCTTCGGCATTAGGTAAGTGTAAGGTGATTTCTGGTCCGGTTTGTTTGATAGTGCTAATTAATAGCCAAATACCTGTAATCAGAGCGATTAATGGTACAAGCCATACAATAGAAACCGCTGATACTTTTTTATTATGTGATAGCGGTGCTGTTTCGTTTGAATTTTGGTTATTTTGAGTCATCTTTTTTACTAAATAACGATCGGTTGTGATCTGACATTATGCCGTTTCTACGTGTTAATCGACAAGTGTTTATTAAATATTCAAAAAGTATGCCGTAAAAGTTACACTGCCGGAAAAGTTATACACAGCTTGAGAGGTTATACACTGCCGGAAAGAAACTACTGCAAAACAAGGTTTGTTTGATACGAAGTATCAAACCTTTTATGAACGAAGTTCATAAAAGAAGATGACGAAGTCATCAAACCGAAGTTTCTGCGAGCCGCAAGGCGAAGCTAAAACTTATTTCAAAAACAAAGAAAATTACGCCGTAGGGGGCGACCCTGTGTGGTCGCCCACTCATGCAATTTGTAATTTATTGTTTTATAACATAAAATTTATTCATTTAACAGGCGACAACACAGGGGCTCCCCTACGGATAAGTAACCTTTTATTTTGTAAATGAATTTTTCAGGTGTTTCTTTCAGACAGCCTGAACGCTGTAATCTGTTATAATTTCAAAAGATTTAAGTTAAAAGGAGTTAATTATGTCAAATATTGCCATACATTCACCGCAGGAAGTTTCGGCACTTTATGGGCAGTTATCGGAAGAAGACCGTTTTTCCTTATTTTCTTATTTAGAATTTTTAATTCAACGCCGTAAAACAATGGAATTAGAACAAGCGATTGATGACGCACGCACAGGACAAAATCTGCACGGAGATTTTGATAACGCAGAAGACGCTGTGCAATCTATGTTGGCAGTTTTTTAGTTTTCAGGCTGCCTGAAAACAAAATGGCATTAAACGCGTGGGCAACAAGTTGCCCACCCTACTTTTAAGCCACTGCCACGCTGCGTAGAATTTCTTGCAATGCGGTTTGGCTATCGTTACCTCTTTGCAAAGTTTTTAGGCGGTGTCCTGCCACTGGCACGAATACGGCTTGCACATCTTCGGGCAGAATCATATTGCGGTTTTCAATAAAGGCGTGGGCTTTGGCGGCTTTGATTAACGCCAAACCTGCACGAGGGCTTAATCCTTGCACAAAAACGCCTTCCACACGCGTGGCATTTACCAAGCGATAGACATAATCCACCAATGCGTCCGACACAGGCATTTGTTCCACTTGTTGTTGTAATTTCAATAAGTTATCAGAATTTAAGGCTGCCTGAATGCGTTTAATATTTTCACG
>JAFZMY010000131.1 GCA_017553165.1 Neisseriaceae bacterium | reverse complement strand
ATACAATGAATTAACGCCCACGGCGTTATGGTGGGCTGGTAAGCCCACCCTACGGCAGGATTAAATTTTTGTTTCTGATAGGGTTTTGCAGGAGCTTCTGTTAGGTAAAATCTCTTGAATAAAAACAACCAACAAACCCACCTTGCTTTTCAAAACAAGAAACTTTTGCAAAACTGGTAGATGTGAGCAGATTTCAAAGTTGTAGTAGCACAGCAAACGAAGACATAACAAGTAGAAATGCTTTGTTTGCGAGCAACGCAAACGTACGAAATGTGCAAAGAGATGCTAATTTTGCAAAGGTTTCAACAATTATGTTTTACAGAAGTTTCAATTAATAAAAAATGGCAGTTTAAAACTGCCATTTTTTATTCACCAACTACAAACATTCACCAATTACAACCCTTCGGCTTTCATGGCGTTTTGCACGCCTGAATCTTGACTCATGGTGTTGATAAACTCATTTAGGTTTGCAAATGATGTTAAGTCAATGCCGACACCCATTGCCCAGCGTAGAATCACGAACAAGTAAGCATCTGCAACGGTTTTGACACCTGCCAAATATTGTTTACCGTTTAAGGCATTGTTGGCAACTCCCAACAAACGAATCACTTTTTCACGTGCTTTGGCTTGCAATGCTGGGTGTACCGCTTCGTCATCAATAAAACGCATAGGCGCGAAAATTGGCACAAAGGCTTCGTGCAAATCAGCATTACAAAACGCCAACCAACGCATAGCATTGGCACGTGTTTGCAAATCTGTGCCACCTAATAAAGCCGCTTGCGGAAATTTTTCGTCCAAATAATGCAAAATCGCCACATTTTGCGTTAAAACAAAATCGCCGTCTGTTAAGCACGGCACTGAACCCATTGGGTTTAACGCCAAAAATTCAGGCTGTTTCAAAGCCTCCCGCGAAACCGCTTGTGCTTCGTAATCTGCATTTGCCCATTCCAAAGCAATGTGGTCAGCCAAAGAACAAGCACCAGGCATGTAGTAAAGTTTCATAGAATAATCCTTTCATTGTTAATAAAACTTTATATTAGAATAATCTAATATTAGCATATTCTAATATAAATAACAACCCATTTTAAAACCGCTGCAAAATCTAATTTTTATAAAAATCCCAATCACAGGCATATAGTTAAGCATAAGCTTCTCTACGGCAGGATTATAATTTGTTTTTGTATATGTTTTACAAGATGTTTTGTAAATAAAAAATAAGATAACTATTTTGTACTTATTCAGGCTAAAATCTTTGCAAAACCGGTATCTGTGGCACATTTCGTAACGTTGTGCATTGCTCGAAACAATAGCCTTTATACTTGTTGAAACCCCTGCAAAACCCTTACTGAAACAAAAATTTAATCCTGCCGTAGGTTGGGCTTCCCAGCCCACCAAAACGCCGTAGGTGTTAATCCATTGTATTTTAACAACTTTTTATTCCACTATATTGGGCGGTTGGTGGGTTGTGTTGTCCCAACCTACGGCGTTTCTTTTTCAAAAATTAGGTTTTGCAAGGATTTCTTGTTACATGTTATATCTTCGTTTTAACTTACGCTTTTAGCTTGCAGAAATACAGGCAAACTGACTTCGTCAGTTATTATCGCAAAAGTTAATGAACTACTGGCAGTTGTGATAATTACAATATCAACAAACCATTTGCCGTCTTTATTCTTGTTAAGTTTTCCCATTGTCCAAGCATATAACAGCATAAGTTCGACTACTGTGGCAATAATCCAAATAACAATTCGTGCTGTTTTGCCTGAATTGTCTGTTTTATTTTCCGTCATATTCTTCCGCCACTAACCCCAACTTCTGCAACAAAATATCATCTTCATTTTCTTCTTTATTATTGGGCGTTACAAGCAATTTATCGCCGACAAAGATTGAATTTGCCCCTGCCAAAAAGCATAAGGCTTGCATGGGTTCTGGCATTTGAGTTCTGCCTGCGGACAGTCGCACATAGGTTTGCGGCATGGTAATGCGTGCCACTGCTACGGTGCGTACAAACTCCGTCCAGTCTAAATCTTGGGCGTTTTCTAATGGCGTGCCTTTGACTTTCACTAACTGGTTAATCGGCACGCTTTCAGGTTGTGGGTCAAGGTTTGCCAAAGACGCAATCAGAGCGGCTCGATCGCTTCGCGTTTCGTCCATTCCCACAATGCCGCCGCAACAAATTTTCAAACCTGCATGGCGTACTTTGCCCAAAGTGTCCATACGGTCTGCCACTTGGCGAGTGTGGATAATGTCGTTGTATTTGTCAGGGGCAGTGTCCAAATTGTGGTTGTAATAATCCAAACCTGCGGCTTTTAAGTCTTCTGCCATACCGTCTTTTAACATACCAAAAGTGCCGCAGGTTTCCATTCCTAACGCTTTGACAGCACTGATTATTTTGGAAACCGTTTCAATATCTTTGGGCTTCGGACCACGCCACGCCGCACCCATACAAAAACGACTGGCTCCGCGTGCTTTGGCGATTTGGGCTTTTTTAACAATTTCGTCAATGTCTAACATCGTTTCTTTGGCTAATCCCACGCTTTTATGATGAGCCGATTGCGGACAATAAGCACAATCTTCTGGACAACCGCCTGTTTTAATGGATAAAAGTGCCGAAATTTGTATTTTGCGTGGGTCAAAATTTTGCCGATGAACAGAGGCTGCCTGAAAAATTAAATCTAAAAAAGGCAGGTTAAATAATTCTTCCACTTGACACTTCCGCCAGTATTGGAGGGTTGCATGCGGTGTTTGTTTGGCTTTTGGTTTTAATATGTGTTCGGTCATTATTTTTTCCCTATTATTTAAGTGCGAAATGATTGTATTTCGATATGGCGACTATGGGCAAATTGTTCAAATTGTTCGGCGAAGTGGTTTAATTCATCGTATTCTATATTGGCTCTTAATTTTTTAATACCTTGATTTAATGTAAAAATAATACTTGTTTCTGTTTTGGTAGTCATATTATTAAAACTTAACCAGTGGTGTGGTTTTAATTTAATATGTTGAATATCACTAATCATTATATTATTTTCTACTTTTCTTGAAAAATAATATCTTCCAAAATATTGAATATTATATTCAGGCAGCCTGTATTGTATATAATTACCAGTATATCCGATATAATCACTTGCTCCTTTTTTATCTTCAATAAAATTTTTAATCAATATGGTATCAAAAAATATAAAATTTATCATTATAATAATAGATAAATATTTTCCACTTTCACCATTAAAATATTCTGGTTTAAATAATAACAAAAAAACAATTAAAACAATAGAAAAATTTAAGAATATAATATTATATATAGATAAAAAATCAATCGGCTTTTTATTGATAAAAAACAGAGTTAAATTTTCAATCGGCTGTTTCATTTTTACTGTTCCTTAACAGGTAAAAACATAAAATAAGTGGCTGCGGCGATTAAAACAAAGGATACCGCATAATTCCATCGCCATTTTTCTTGTAAAAATAAAACCGCAAAACCTGCAAAAATAATTAACGATAAAACTTCTTGAATAATTTTTAATTGAAAAGGCGAAAAACCGTCTATTTTGCCAAAATAATTATTGGCAGGCACCATAAAAATATATTCAAAAAACGCCACACCCCAAGAAATAAAAATTAAAGCAATGATTTCTTTTATATTGTTGGGCGGATTGTCTTTTAAATGACCATACCAAGCGTAAGTCATAAAACAATTTGAAATGGTTAAAAATAAAATGGTACGCATATTATTTAATCTTTTCTTCAAGTTGCAAATTTATAGTCTGCCGGAAATGATTGCGATATACAAAATGGGTAAGATAAATCACAAAAAACAATTGTAAAAATAAACCAGCCAATGGAATTAAACACAATAAATAAAATATAAAGCATATAAAAATAAACTGACTATCTCCACCTTGTTTTATTTTAATATAAAATTCATCTCTATTTACTGTATTAGAATAAATATCAATTAAGAAAAATTTATAAAACAAATAAAATAGTGGAATATGAATTACAATAAAACCAATAAAAGGCATTAAAGGTAAACATAATAAAAATAAACCAACAAATTTTAATAATACCTTTGTCATCAGTTTAATAACTGAATAAAAATCCGCCTTTGGATTAATATTAAGTTGATAATGACGTGCATCAATTTCTGCTGTAATTACTGGTGTTAAAAAACCTGCAATCATTAATGCAATAATTAATGAAACAATTATAACGATAAAACTTCCTAATAAATAAAATAATCCAGCACCTAACCAATGAACAATGCTTAAATGCAAAAACCAAGATAAGATTTTATATTGTTCAATTATTTCATAATTTCCTGTTGCCAATCCTGTTTTTACTTCTTCCAATATAGCACCACCACCAATAAAGAATATTGTAAATAATATTAACAATAATGCAATCAATGGCAAAAAAGACCATAGAATAATTTTCTTGGTAAAGAAATCTCGAAATGTTATGGAAAGTATATCGTTCATTTTTTAAGAAAATCAACAACAAGGTTTGTAAGTTTGATATTGGATATGTTGTTTTTGTTTTAAATCATTAAATGGTTACGGTAAAAATTAAACTCACCGTAACCATTCAATTTTATTACAATAATCACCATGGACGATTAGTAAAAGCTTCTTTTATTTCAGAGCGAATTTGAGTGCCAAATCTTCTGCCCAATATAGTGGAAAAATCATCTTTGGGAGTGTAATCAACTAATTCTTCAGCCCCAATCTCATCACGAGAAACGCTATAAATATTACCAAAATCGTCAATTAACCCAACAGTTTTTGCTTCTGTGCCAGTGTAGACTCTACCGCTAAACACTTCGTTATTTCCTTGCCATTTGAGTTTGTCGCCACGTCCGGTTTTAACTGCAGCAATGAATTGAGCATGAATATCGTCCAACATTTTTTGCCAAATGGCGTTTTGTTCAGGAGTTTCAGGCATGAATGGGTCGCCCATGCCTTTGTTTTCGCCTGCGGTTTTTAGGCGGCGTTCGATGCCTAATTTTTCCATCAATTCGGTAGCACCAAATCCACCACTGATAACGCCAATACTACCAACTATGCTGGAAGGATTAGCATAGATTTTATCAGCTGATACGGCTATATAGTAACAGCCAGACGCACAAAGGTCTTCTGCCACAACATATACTGGAATATCTTTATGTTGAGATTTTAAGCGGCGAATTTCACTAAATGCCGTATCAGAAATCACCGGAGAACCACCTGGACTGTTGGCACGAATAATAATTCCTTTGACGTTTGGATTTTTATAAGCGTTTTTTAATCCTTCAATTAATTTAGCGGCGTTATCGTTATTGCTATCAATTATGCCGGCAAGAGAAATCACTGCGGTATGGCTGTCGCTACGTTGCACATAGAAAGAATTGTTACTACTTTTTTTGCCACTGATCATTGCAATAAAAAGGACAATTAAAGTAATAGTCAGCAAGGTACGTATCCAACGCCATATACGTTCACGGCGTTGGTCGCGATAAACCTGCATTAGTAATTTTTCTAAAACGCTACGTTCCCAAGTATCTAAATTATTTGGTTGTTGTGATGGATATGGATTGTTTTGACTCATTTATTTTTACCTATTTATTTCTTTTTAATTACTTTAAGACTGCCGGAAAAGTTTCCGGCAGACTGTGTTTCTTCACTTGCAGTATTTTCTGTTTGAGGTTGAGCTTCTATAAGTTCTACTTCAAAACCCATACCATTGCCATTTTCGCGTGCAAAAATGCCAATGATATGCCCTATTGGAATTGCAATATCAAATGGTTTGCCACCAAAACGTGCACTGAAAGTTATTTCTTCATTGCTAATAGAAAGATGTTGGACAGCATTTACGCCAATATTAAGTACAATTTCATTGTCGCGTACAAATTCTTTGGGGACGCGAACATACTCATCAACGTAGGAGACAATATGAGGCGTAAATTGCTCATCGCAACACCATTCATATACTGCACGGATAAAATATGGTTTAAGTTTATTTTTCATAATTAGCGACGCATAGCCTTTTCAGAAGGAGTTAGTGCTTCGATAAACGCTTCGCGTTGGAATAAACGTTCTCCATATTTAAGAATATGAAGTGCGGAATTATCCAACTGAATACCGTAATGATCTAAACGCCATAACAATGGAGCAATAGTTACGTCAACCATAGAGAAAGTATTACCCAAAGCAAATTTATTTTTCACAAATAAGCTTGACATAAAGGTTAGACCTTCGCGGATTGCTTGACGTGCTTCATCGTGTGCTTTTTGATTAGATGAGTCGGTGTTTTCCAAAGTTTGAACATGGCGGAATAATTCTTTTTCCATTTGGAATAAAAATAAGCGTGCTCTTGCACGAATCACAGGGTCTCCCGGCATCAATTGAGGGTGAGGAAATCGCTCATCGATATATTCGTTGATAATATTTGACTCATATAATTTCAAATCTCGCTCAACCAAAACAGGTACTTGATTATAAGGATTTAAGTCCACCAAATCTTCTGGTTTATTGAAAACATCAACATCTTTGATTTCAAAATCCATACCTTTTTCATACAACACAATGCGACAACGATGACTAAACGGACAGGTGATGCCAGAGTACAAAACCATCATGATAAATTACTCCTAAATCTATGTTAAAAGTTTTTAAGAACTGCGAATTATAACTGATTTATGAGTATTAAATCTATAAAAATGTTTATATCTTTTTGATAATTAAGGTTATTTATATTTTCCAGCAGACTTGGTATAGATTAATATTTGCATAGTCTGCCGGAAAAACATAGTCTGCCGGAAAACTTAAAAATATTTTTATAAGATATTTTTTGTTTTATTCACTTGATATTTACGCTATCTGCCATCATTTATGCACACAGTATTTAATTTATTTAATTTGACAAATTAACCATGAGCCAAAAAGATTTATATGAAATTTTAGGTGTTGCCAAAACTGCTTCTGATGATGAAATTAAAAAAGCCTATCGCAAATTGGCTATGAAATATCACCCAGACCGCAATCCTGACAACAAAGAAGCCGAAGAAAAATTTAAGGAAATTCAAAAAGCCTACGATGTCTTATCGGATACCAATAAACGTGCCCAGTACGACCAGTATGGCGAAGCCGGCATTGACCCTAATCAAATGGGTGGCGGTTTTGGTGGTTTTGGTGGTGGAGCTTTTGATTTTGGCGATATATTCAGTCAAATGTTTGGTGGCGGTGGTGCTACACGAGAACGTGCCTTTCAAGGTGCTGATTTACGTTATGAAATTCAAATCACTTTGGAAGAAGCCGCAGCTGGCTTGAAAAAACAAATCACCGTCCCAGCACATGAAGAATGCGATGTTTGTCATGGTAGCGGTGCTAAAGCCGGAACAAAACCAGAAACCTGCCCACATTGTCATGGTCATGGAACTATTAATATTCGCCAAGCTATCTTCCAATTACAACAAACTTGTCCGCATTGCCAAGGTAGCGGTCAAATCATTAAAGAACCATGTATTAAATGTCGCGGTGCAGGTCGTGTGAAAACAAATCGTACTTTGGAAGTTTCAATTCCAGCTGGAATTGATAACGGTCAAGCAATACGCTTAACCGGTCAAGGTGAATCAGGAACACATGGAGCTCCCTCTGGTGATTTATTAGTTTTCGTTCATATTAAACCTCACGATATTTTTGAGCGTGATGGACGTGATTTGCATTGTGAATTACCAATTTCATTTACCACAGCAGCTTTAGGTGGCGAAGTAGAAGTGCCAACCTTAAATGGCAAAGCTAAAACAACCATTCCAGCAGGAACACAAAATGGTCGCCGCTTACGTTTGCGTGGTAAAGGGATTACATCAATTCGTGGTGGTTTGCAAGGTGATTTATACTGCCATATCACCGTAGAAACACCAGTTAATTTAACTGAAAGACAAAAAGAACTGTTGCTTGAATTTGAAAAAATTTCCACAGGTTTAGACCGTCCTCAAAATCCGCATCAACGTTCTTTTATGGATAAACTACGCGATTTGTTCGATTAAGTGATAAATTAGATATTGTTTAATAAAAAGTCTGCCGGAAAGTTTTATAAATACTCTTCCGGCAGACTTTTTTATAAGATTTAATCAATTACCTTTTCATTAAATCAAAGAAATCTGCATTATCTTTAGAATGACGCAATTTTTCTTGTAAAAATTCCATTGCTTCAACATCGTCCATTGGATGCAAGAATTTGCGTAACAGCCACATCATTTGCAATCTATCATTAGGTACTAATAAATCCTCACGACGTGTACCGGATTTATTGATATTAATCGCGGGGAAAACGCGTTTTTCAGCTAAACGGCGGTCTAAATGCAATTCCATATTGCCAGTACCTTTAAATTCCTCATAAATCACATCATCCATACGACTGCCAGTTTCCACCAAAGCCGTAGCAATAATAGTAAGCGAACCGCCCTCTTCTATATTACGTGCCGCACCGAAAAAGCGTTTAGGCTTATGTAGTGCATGTGCATCAACCCCACCGGTTAGAATTTTTCCGGAAGTCTCAACCGTAGTATTATAAGCACGTGCTAAACGTGTAATAGAATCTAATAAAATTACTACATCTTTTTTGTGTTCCACCAAACGTTTGGCTTTTTCAATCACCATTTCAGCCACTTGAACATGACGTGAAGCAGGTTCATCAAATGTTGAAGACACAACCTCGCCACGTACGGAGCGTATCATATCGGTAACTTCTTCCGGACGTTCATCAATTAGCAAAATGATAAGTTCAATGTCTGGATAATTCTCGGTAAGTGCATGGGCAATGTTTTTTAACATTACCGTTTTACCAGTTTTAGGAGGTGCAACTAATAATGCACGTTGACCTTTACCAATTGGCGAAATCAAATCAATAGCACGTGATGCTATATTTTCTTCTGATTTGGTATTTCTTTCTAAAATAAATTGTTCATCTGGAAATAGCGGAGTTAGATTTTCGAATAAAATTTTATGCTTGCATATTTCTGGTTCTTCGCCATTGATAGAATCTAATTTTACCAATGCAAAATAACGCTCGTTATCTTTTGGTGTGCGGACAGAACCTTCAATAGTATCGCCCTTGTGCAAATTAAAACGGCGAATTTGATTAGGGCTAACGTAAATATCATCTGGACTCGCTTGATATGAAGTATCTGATGAACGCAAGAAACCAAAACCATCAGAAAGAATTTCCAAAGTACCATTGCCGGTGAAATTTTCACCGTTTTGTACCATCTTGCGTACGATAGCAAAAACTAAATCTTGTTTACGAAAACGATTGGCGTTTTCAATACCATGTTGTTCTGCTAATTCTAATAATTTAGAAATATGCAGAGTTTGTAATTCTGAAACGTGCATAAAAATTCACAGGGTTAAGTTAATAAAAAAGAGTAGAAAAGCACTTATGCTCAACAATATTAATTACAGATTAGATTGATAGATGAAGAATATCGAATGAACAAGTATGATTTGTAAAACGATGCTTTTTAGAAGTTTAATCTTTTCAAATCTTCGTGCTAACTTTAAGTTTGTAAAACGGACGAAATTCTATGACTCATACCGATAAATTGTCAAGTTTATCTATAATAAATCGGTTACAATTCGCATTCTATCAATTGATTTACATGTAATAGGTGTAACTTATTTATGAAAGAAACAACAACCCATTTCGGTTACCAAACCGTAGCAGAATCACAAAAGGCAGGCAAAGTTGCCGATGTATTTCATTCTGTTGCACGTAAATATGACATTATGAATGATGTAATGAGTATGGGACTACATCGTGTATGGAAATCTTTTACTCTTAATACGGCACGTGTTCGTCATGGTGCAAAAGTTTTGGATATTGCAGGTGGTACTGGTGATTTAGCACGTGGTTGGGCAAAACGTGTTGGAAGTGATGGCGAAGTGTGGCTAACCGATATAAATTCATCAATGCTAACCACCGGACGCGATCGCTTGCTAAATGAGGGCTGTATCTTACCTGTTGCTCAATGTGATGCTGAATGTTTGCCTTTTCCAGATGATTATTTTGATTTGGTATCGGTGGCTTTTGGTTTGCGTAATATGACGCATAAAGATGTGGCATTAAAAGAAATGTGCCGCGTATTAAAACGTGGCGGTCAGTTATTGGTTTTGGAGTTTTCCAAAGTGTATGAACCATTGCAAGGTGCTTATGATTTCTATTCTTTCAAGTTTTTGCCGCTATTTGGCAAAATAATCGCCAAAGATGCAGATAGTTATCAATATTTAGCCGAGTCAATTCGTATGCACCCTGACCAAGAAACTTTAAAACAAATGATGTATGACGCAGGATTTGCATCTGTTGATTATCATAATATGAGTGCAGGCGTAGTCGCCCTGCATAAAGGAACAAAAATCTAATTTAAGAAACTCCTGCAAAACTCGTCATTCGTAAGTTGAACGAAAGCGAAACGAAGAATATTAACCAATTGTTTTATAAAGACTCTTTACAACACTTACGAATGACGAATAATGGAATAAATAGAGATTTGCAGGAATTTCTACCGGCATTAACACCAGCACAAAAGAATATAGTCGCTTCAAAAATGAAACGACTATATTTTTTTCATTACGGCAAAACTGGCGTAATTTTCAAACCTTCGTTTTCAGGCAGCCCGAACATTAGGTTCATATTCTGCACCGCTTGTCCTGCCGCACCTTTAACCAAGTTATCAATCACCGAAAACAGAATATAGGCGTTGTCGGTTTGTGGGGCTTTCACCACGCCAATGCGGCAGTTGTTAGACGCACGCACACTGCGGGTTTCAGGCAGCATACCCTGTGGCAGAATATCCACAAATAGGCTGCCTGAATAAAATTCAGCCAAAGTTTGGTGCAAATCCGCACCATTTTCAGCGGTTACATAAATTGTGGCGTGCATACCACGAATTAAGGGCGTTAAATGCGGCACGAAGATAAATTGATTAGCAAAGCCTGCCGCTATGTCATTGATATTTTGTTTAATTTCAGGTAAATGACGATGACCTGCCGCACCGTAGGCTTTAAAATTATCGCCTGCTTCGCAGAATAAATTAGGCACCGCTCCTTTGCGTCCAGCCCCTGATACGCCTGATTTGCAGTCGGCAATAATGGGGGTATTTTTTTGCAATGAGCCTTGTTTGAGTAAGGGCAATAAAGCCAGCGTAACGCAAGTCGGATAACAACCTGGGTTTGCGATTAACTGTGCGTTTTTAATTTTGTCGCGATTCATTTCAGGCAGCCCATAAACGGCGTTTGCCACGGTATCAGGGCAGGCGTGGGTCATTTTATACCACTCTTCCCACACACTAATATCACGAATACGAAAATCTGCTGATAAATCAACAATTTTCACGCCGCTTTTTAACAATTCAACCGCTTGCGTCATCGCAATGCCGTTTGGTGTCGCAAAAAACACCAAATCACATTCGTTTAACTTGGCTTCGTCTGGGTGCGTAAAGCATAAATCAGGATACACGCTACGCAAGGACGGAAACATATCGCACAACTTCGTGCCAGCGTCCCCACGACTGGTAACCACGCTAATATTCGCGTTTGCGTGATTAGACAAAAGCCGCAACAACTCCACACCTGTGTAACCCGTTGCACCGACAATACCGATATTGATTTTTTCGCTCATAATTAGGCTTTCCGAAAGGTTAAAACTCAAAGGGTTTATTGTAATATAAGTT
>JAFZMY010000130.1 GCA_017553165.1 Neisseriaceae bacterium | reverse complement strand
CCCACTGCGATAGCCTTTGCGTTGATTGCATCTCGCATAACGCTCTGCACTGACTAACTCTTGGGCTTCCTGCTCTAAAAAAGCATTCAGCGTCTCTTCAACAGTCTTGCGAACTAATCCGCGGGTCGCTCTTTATCGCTGCTTCATTTAGTTGTATGATATTGCTCGACATAGGTCTGTCCTTTCTCGGTTTCGTTTTCTTACAATTTAATCTTACCGAGCGAGAATAGACCTTGTCTATCTACTCATTTTTCAAATTTGCGAAAGATATTTTACTTTATCGGGGTTTTGCAGGGGGTTTCTTAAAGTGTTGCACTTGAAACTTTAATCTGCCCTGCCTAAAAAAAATTTAGCGGACAATAATATTTTTAAAAGATAACGCCGTAGGCAGATTGGTTGGTTTTACCATGCTCTACGGCGTTACTTTTTAAAGTCATTTTTTTACAGGAGTCTACTAAAAGTAAGACAACGACAATTTATTCTTTCACCAAAATTTTGTAAGGCACATTAAGTGTTGTGCCACCTTCTAATTGAGCGTCAATGCCTTCCATCGCTTTTCTGCCCATTGCCAAGTTTTCGGCGATTTGATAAGCGTAACGAGATTGTGCTTCAGTATCGCGTATAACTGTGCCTAAAATTTCGCCTTTTTGCACAGCATCTTGGGCTTCTTGAATGCCGTTGATACTAAACATCGGCAAAGGTATTTCGTTAGCTTCTTTGAAAGCGTCCAATGCTCCCAAAATTAAATCGTCCGTATTGGCTACTATAACTTCCATTTGTTTGGTTTTGCCTGTTGCAATCCAATTGCTAACGATTTCTTTGGCGATATTGCGGTCGGTATTAGTGTCTTCATCTGCAGGAATGCGTTCAAATTTATCGCTCAAATCCGAACCATTCAAAGTTCGCATAAAGAAAGTGGTTCGTTTGAGTAAGTTTTCATTATTTTTCGCACCTTGCAAAACAACAAACTGCATTTTGCCGTCTTCGTTCAAATCCCATTCAGGGTGTTTTTTCCATTGATCCACAACCATTTTGGCTTGATATACCCCTGCTTCTTCTGAAGATGAACCAACTGAAATCACGTTACTAAACTGCTGATGTAATTTATTACTTGCAGTACGGCGAGTTGCCACCACAGACACGCCTTTACTTTTGGCGTATTCCAAAATTTCTGTCTTAAACTTGTTGCCATCTTCGCCTTTACTTGCCATAAACACAACAATGACAGATTTTGCACCTTGGTCAATCATGCGTTTTACTTGTTCCACTTGAATATTCAAGTTGTCTTTGTTTTGGCTTTCGTTGGCAGTTTCAAATATCAATTTCGCACCGCTTTCGCTTGCTAATTGTTTAATCGTATCTTCAGTTTCGTCCATATTAGAAATGGCACCACGAGCACAGCAATGGGCATAACCAATAACAGCACCACTACCTGATTTATTCACTGTTGAAGCAGATTGTGTTGTTTGTTTATTTTGTTGAGTATTTTGTGGGCTATCCGCTTGTTTTTGACAACCACTCACGGCAAATACCGCACTCAATGCAGCAGTCAAACCCCAAATTTTCCATTTATTCATTTTGTGTTCCCTTAAAAATAAAATGAAACCGAAGTTTCAAACAAGTTAAAAATCAATACAAGAACTTGTATTGCCCTTTGTGCGGTAAATATAAAAAGAACACCGCAAGCCATTAAAACCAAAACAACAAATTACAATACAGCATGATCAATGGTACTTTCCACAAGTTGTTCTGATTTTTAATCTTCGCCATACTAATGCTAACACAGATAAATTAACTAAATCAAAATAATTTGATTAATTTATAAATTAACTGAAATAAAATCATTTAAAATATTTATAAATATTTTTTATAAGTCGTTGATATATATATATATATATATTCAAAAAAACAACAGTTTTATTATTTATTTGACTATTAGATGTTAGAAACCCATCGCCAAAACTTCGATTTAAGAGACTCCTATAAAACCCATCATTCTGAATTTTTCGAAGAAAAATGAAGAATCTAATTACTTGTTTAATTAAATAGAGATAACGTACAATATTTTTCGCTTCGCTCAAAATGACGAATGGTAAAATAATGGTTTTGCAGGAGTTTCTTATCAGAAACGAAGAATCTAATAAATTGTTTTATAAAGATTTTTAACCTAACCTATCGGCTCGCAGAAACTACGTTTTCGCTTCGCTCCAAATGACTAATTATAGAAAAATCGAGTTTTGCAGGAGTTTATATTTCAAGCATAAACACAAAAAGCATCTCTATTTATACAATGTTAAGAGATGCTTTTTATGCAAATAAATGTTTATTAAGATTTGCTACTTGGCATACCACCCTTGCGTAAGCAAATAACAATATTGGCAGTATGTTCTTTCCAATCAATAGGAATCACAAAAGAACGTGCATCATGTGGCAAATGAATTTCATCTGGCACTCCTTTGATAATGAATGGCACCGAAATATTAAACTCTGGACCATATTCACTACGTGCATTACCAGAAATGGTATTTGCTACCTCACCTACCAAGTCCATCATATTATCCAAAGATTGGTCAGGCTCACCAATGGTTACCAACAAGTGTTTCAATAGGTGTTGCGGTGCTGTAAAGTAAACACAGCCTTGAATCGGACCTGTAATACCAATCACTCCGGTAATATCACAAGCCGGAGGATTTGTGTTTTCAACTAAATACGGAGTGCCAACTTCTATCTCGTACTTGTTAATTTGAGTGAAATATTTATTCACACCATCAATAAACACTTGCAGTCTTTTTTCTTTCATTGTACCAATCCGTTCTGGGTAAATTTAACAACAGTAAAGCATTATTTAGAATCAACAGAATGAAAAAGGTTGAAATCTGAAAAATCATCATTTTCACCCCTTTGCGTCCGTTCTAAATATGCCCTAACAGCATTTTCCTTCTCATCAGTTCCTTCTGAAGAAGGAGCATTAGTGTCTTCTGTTGCTGGTTTATCATTACTATTTTCAATAGGTTCAGCAGAAACTGTTGTTTTTCTGCCGAACAAAGAAGTGATACTTCCAAACAAGGAACCACCACTGCTTTTTTTATCATTATACTCTTTATTGCTATTATCTGCCACATTATTCGTATTAGATTCAGCAGAATCTTGAGATACAACTTTAACTTCTGTATCTTCGTTACCACCATCATCAGCAACTGCAACGTTTTCTACTAAATTTTCATCAGATACATTTTGTTCTTCATCTTCTGATTCGTAATCAAATTCGAAATCTTCGCTATCTTCACTTGGCAATGATGTACTAAATAGTAGAGTCATAATCAGCATACGTACATCTTCTTCTTTGCGTACATCTACTTCATAGACTTCGATACCAGGGTACATTGCTTCAACTTCTCTGCAATAGTCGTCATAAGTCAAATCATGCGGTGCTGGCGAATCAAATTTGTTAATACCAACTACACAAGGTACTTTTTCTAAAAATTCTCTGAATTTTTCAAAATAAAAATAAAGTCTTCCAATAGGATCATGAGCGGTATGATCAACCAATAGTACTATGCCATGGCTACCTTTGCCCAAAATATCCCACATAAAATCAAAACGTTCTTGACCAGGAGTTCCGTACAAGTGAACTTTTGTTTCTGCGTCCAAAGTTACAGAACCGTAATCTAATGCTACTGTGGTGTTTTCCTTCATTCTACCAACACCAACTTCTGATGCTTTTACGTCAGTCATTACTGGTTCAATATCACTGTATGTATGAATTGCTGTTGTTTTTCCACAACCGGTTGGACCTATGAAAACTATCTTATGATCAAACATTCTTAACTCTCGTTAGTTCGTTAGTATTACCATAAAAGCTTGCATCAGTATAAACTAAAAATATTCTTTATTCATCATTTAATTGATATTTTTTTTAAAATGTTCATTGTAAACAGTGTGAAAGTTATCTATCGTTCAACACTCATACTCTTATATAAAAATATCTAATTGATTTATAATAATTTATAATCTGCCGGAAAAATAAATACGTTTAATTAAAATACTCCTGCAAAACCTAATTTTTAAAAAGTAACGCCGTAGGCGTTGGGGGTGAGATAAAAAACTCCCATACGGAAACCCCTGCAAAACCCTATCAGAAACAAAAATTTAATCCTGCCACAGGGTGGGACAACACAACCCACCAAAACGCCGCAGGAGTTAATCAATTGTATTTTAACAACTTTTTATTCCACCCTATCGGGCGGTTGGTGGGCAGGGAAGCTCACTCTACGGCTTTTCTTTTTCAAAAATTAGGTTTTGCAAGGATTTCATACGGCATGTTGAATTCTTTGTTTCGGTATGGGTTTTGCATGGTTTATTTTTTATTTTCTGCAGTGTGTAAGGTTACTTGGCTTAATCCTGCTTTTTGAACACTTTGTAATGTGTCGATAACCTTTTGGTATGGGGTGCCATGGTCTGCAGATAGTATTATCCAAGGTTGTGTTTCTGTGGTTGTTTGTGATATTTGATTTAAGCGTTGTTGTAGTTGTGCAATATCGGTAAAGGTTTCTTCATTTATTTGCCAGTGTTTGTTTGATACAACAATGCGAATGTCTTGTGAGTTAATCGGATTGTCCGATACACTCTCTGCCGTGGGTAATTCAACTTGAAATCCTTTAAGATGATTGTATGTGGTGGTAACCATCAGGAATATTAGGATAACTAATAGCAAATCTATTAGCGGAATAAAGTTGATTTCTGGTTCTTCCATTTGCCGATTAGAACGAAATTTCATGTTGTATCCCTTTGGTAATTAATTGTTTAATTACGCTGCATAATATGCCATAGTCGATTTGCCGCAGTTTCGGCATCGCTCATGTAACGGTTGATTTTATTACGGAAGTATCGGTAAAAAATCATGGCTGGAATGGCTACAATCAAACCAAAAGCAGTGTTGTATAAGGCAACTGAAATGCCATGTGCTAATAATACTGGGTCGGAATCTGTTGGCGATTGCGATGCAAATATTTCTATCATGCCAATTACTGTGCCTAACAATCCCATCAATGGTGCCATCGCTGCAATCGTTCCTAATGTTGTTAAAAAACGTTCCATTCGCATGTTTTCAATGCGTGCTTGATTTTCCATTGCATCTGATAGTGCATCTTTATGGCGGTCGTTGCTAATTGCTGCTGCATAGATAATTCTATCAATCGCTGTTTGTTGTGGATTTTCAGGCAGTATCGGTGGGCGAGATGCATATGCTACTTGCCATGCTTTAATGCGATTTCCTGGTACATTAGCTGTGTAACGCAATGTCCATAATCTTTCAAAAATAATCGCTAATCCTATAATCGATGCGATGATATTCAGCCAAATCGGCCAACCTGCTTCTTGTATTATCTGCCACATGTTTTTTAATTTTCCTAAATATTATGTAATTAGTCTGCCGGAAAAAGTTTCCGGCAGACTTATAGTTTATGTGATTTTTTAGATTAATCAATAAGTCCTGTTAAACGTGCCGCATCTTGAGCTATCATTAATTCTTCATTGGTTGGAATCACCATTGCTAATGGGGCTTTACTGCGTGAAATAATGCCACTCTTGCCAAATCGCATTTCGGCATTGAGTTGGTCATCTATGTATAAGCCTAAAAAGCCTAATTTATTCATAACATTTTCACGCATACTCTTGGAATTTTCGCCAATGCCTCCGGTGAAAATCAAGGCATCTAATCTTCCTGCTGCAACCGTCATGGCGGCAATGTATTTCGCAAGGCGATAGCCAAAGACTTCCAGTGCTAATTCCGATCTATGATTGCCGGTATGTGCGGATTCTTCTACAACACGATAATCATTGGATACTCCTGATATACCTAACATGCCGCTTTTCTTATTCAGAATTTCAGTAATTTTGCCAATGCCCCAACCTTTTTGTTCGTGCAAGAATGAGAAAACGCTGGCATCTATATCGCCACAACGTGTTCCCATTACCAATCCTTCCAAAGGTGTTAAGCCCATACTGGTGTCTTTTACTTTGCCACCTTCCACGGCAGTAATCGATGCCCCATTGCCTAAATGTGCAATTACTAAAGCCAAGTCTTTAAGCGGACGGTCTAACATGCGTGAGGCTTCGCCTGCAACATAACGACAACTTGTTCCATGTGCACCATAACGTCTTAAACCTAACTCTTGATAGAGTTCATGTGGAATAGCGTAGGTATATGCGTAATCAGGCATAGTTTGATGGAATGCAGTATCGAATACCACAACATGTGGAATATGATGAAAAACATTTTGTGCAGCACTAATTCCTAATAAGTGTGCTGGATTATGCAACGGTGCTAATGTTATACATTTTTGAATGTTATCAACTACGTCTTCATTTACAATTGTTGATTCTTTGAAATGTTCTCCACCGTGCACAATGCGATGCCCTACTGCACCAATTTGCTTATCTAAACCTCTTTTTTTAAGTGCTTCCATCATCGCTTCAATCGCACCGGTATGATGTGCTTTATGCGATAAGTCAACGACTTCTTTGTTATCTCCATCTTTAATGGTGATAAATGCGTCAGGTAAATTTAATTTTTCTGCTAAACAAGAAAAAAGTACCGCACCTGTAACGCAATCAATAACTGCACCCTTTACCGAAGAACTGCCACAGTTAAGTACTAATACTAATGATTTTTTTTGTGTCATAGTCTTGCTCCCTATAAAAAATATTCCAAATCAATAACTTGTATTTCATAAAAATTTATTTTATGAAATAAGTTACTGCACCATCAAAATGCTGTGCGTAATACTTGTCGCTCAATAAATTGGTTCGAATCACGCCATTACTGCTTGGAGAATGAATAAACTGCCCATTGCCAATATATAAACCGACATGTGAATGACGTTTGCCATTCGTATTAAAAAAAACTAAATCGCCAATTTTTAATCTGTCTTTTTTAATGCGAATGCCAGCACTTGCCATATCACGTGCAGTGCGTGGTAGTGCTACTCCTAACGCAGTTTTATAAACATATTGCACCATGCCACTGCAATCAAAACCTGCCCTACTCGTTCCACCAAAACGATATGGAGTGCCAACCAAACTCATACTGTGCAACATTAATTCACCAGACGCTTGTTGCTGTTGAAGATGGGTAATGCGTACAGGTGCTATTTTGCTAACGGTAGTTTTTGCCCTGCTTTTTTTGGGAGATTTATTCGATGAACAAGCAGATAAAAACACTGCCATCACGCATAAAAACAACCATTTCTGCCACACTAACACTTCATATATCCGCTAATTAAATATGGAAAATCTATCGAAGATACCATAATATTGAGTATTTACAAAATATCTTACATACCGCAAAGCACAACTTGATATGAATAACAACGAAGAAAATATCCAAAGATTATCTAAACGCATGGCTCATTTAGGACTTTGCTCACGGCGTGAAGCAGATGAATATATCGAAAAAGGTTTAGTAAAAGTCAATGGCAAAATCGCAGTGTTAGGGCAAAAAGTAAGCTTATCCGACCGCATCGAACTTTTAGCCCATGCACGACATCAACAACAACAAAAATTAACAATTATTTTGCATAAACCAGTGTCATACGTGAGTGCTCAACCCGAAAAAAATTATCATTCAGCATTGGAATTAATCAATGCAGAAAATTATTGGAATACAACTAATTCCCCATCACTGCCACAATTGCCATTAAAACATTTAGCACCAGCTGGCAGATTGGATATAGATTCATCTGGATTATTGGTATTAACCCAAGATGGTACTATTGCTAAAAAAATTATCGGAGAAAATAGTAATATAGATAAAGAATATTTAGTCAGGATTTCCGGCAGACTTTCCGATGAGGGATTGAAACTACTTAATCACGGCTTATCATTAGATGGTAAAAAACTTCGTCCAGCAAAAGTTGTACGTCAAAACGAAAATCAATTAAATTTTATTTTACGCGAAGGAAAAAAGCGTCAAATTAGACGTATGTGTGAATTAGTAGGCGTACGCGTTATTGGACTTAAACGTGTGCGTATTGGTAAAGTTCGTTTAGGTGCACTACCAGTTGGAAAATGGCGGATATTACAATCTAATGAGTATTTCTAAAAACTTTTCCGGCAGACTTATAATTGATATAGTCTGAAATCTTTGCAAAATTAGTAGATGTGAGCAGATTTCAAAGTTGTAGAAACCCCTGCAAAACTGGCAGATGTGAGCATAGTTCGAGGCATAGTATCACAGAAAAACGAAGACATAACAAATAGTTAGGCGAGTTTTTCGAGCAACGCAACCGTACGAAATATGCCGCAGATGCCAGTTTTGCAGGGGTTTTTTGTAGTAGCACAACAAACAAAGACATACAAGTAGAAAGGCTTGTCGTTGAAAAGCAACGCACAACAAATAAATGTGCAAAGAGATGCTAATTTTGCAAATGTTTCAGTCTACCGGAAAATATATATCTATTATTTTATAGTATTAATTATAAAAGTATAACCAATTTTCGACCACATATCTGCTTCCAATTTCAAAGTGTGCATAGTCAATGGATTATCAATTAGCCATTGCTTTTCAATTGAAAGAGTAAATTTTTTACGCTCAATATTAAGTTGTAATAAAGTATTATCTGGCAAATTAATATCAGTACGAGCTCTATTTAATAAAGCAGATAAACGTAATGATAAAATTGCAATTATTATATTAGAATTATCAATAAATTCGTAAATCTTTTTAATATTACCACGATGCGATAATACTAAAATAGATAAAATATGTTGTTCTGTACGAGAAAAACCAGACATGTCAGCTTGGTCTAATATGTATGCAGAATGTTTATGGTACGCTGTATGTGCAATCGATAAGCCGATTTCATGCACACGTGCAGCCCAAGATACCAAAGAAATCCAACGTTTTCTTTCCTGTGGAATAACTTGAATAGATAATGCGTTAAGAAATTGTAGTGCTAAATTTTCCACTCGAATCGCTTGTGCTATATCTACATGATAACGTTGCTGAAAAGATGAAATAGTAGTATCACGCATATCTCCATTTAGTCTTCTTCCAATTAAATCGTAAAATACGCCATCACGTAAAGCAGCATCGGTAACTGACATCTGTTCAATACCAAGCTCTTCAAAAATAGCAGTCATTACTGCTAATCCACCAGCAAACGAATCTTTACGGTCTAAACGCAAACCTTCCAAATTAAGTTTATGAGCATTGCCTGCACGAATTAATTTATTACTTAAAAAACTTAATATATCAAGACTAATATCTTTATGCTTATTATCTAAATAAGATGCAATATCACGCAAACAACGTGCTGTACCAGAAGTGCCAATAGCAATATCCCATGATTTTTCTTTGTAAATACTACTAATACGCTGAATTTCTGAACGTGCCGTATTAACTGCATCACGAAAATTACTTTTAGTAACTTTATTATCTTTGAAAAATTTAATACTATAACTTACACAGCCTAAATTTAAACTTTCAGTAATATCAGGTTGCAAATCACTACCAATAATAAATTCAGTAGAACCTCCACCAATATCAACAACTAATGCTTTTTTTCCTTCAAATGGGACAGTATGAACTACTCCTGTATAAATTAAACGTGCTTCCTCTCGTCCTGCAATAACTTCAATAGGAAACCCCAAAGCATCTTCTGCTTGTTGTAAAAATACATCAACATTCCGCATTACACGAAAAGTATTAGTCGCCACCACTCTTACTTGTTCGTATGGAATATTACGCAAACGCTCACCAAAACGAGAAAGACATTCTAACGCCCGAATGCGTGCTTCTTTACATAAATTCTTATTTTCATCTAAACCTGCTGCCAAACGCACCATTTCTTTAATTGAATCAATAACATGTAAATGACCATTTTGATTTTGACAAATTTGCAAACGAAAACTATTAGAACCTAAATCAACACTGGCAATAATATCCTGATTCATATAAATATCCTAAATATTCAATAGTCTGCCGGAAAACTATATTTGATTTAACAAAACAACCGCTTGTGCTTCTATTGCTTCTTCTCTACCTAAATATCCTAATTTTTCATTTGTTTTTGCTTTGATATTTACTTGCTCATTATTAATATTAAGTAGATTAGCAATATTATTTTTAATTGCAACAATAAATGATGCAAGTTTAGGACGTTGAGCAATTATAGTACAATCGATATTAATAATTCTCCAATCTGATTGATAAAGATTATCCCAAACATATTTAAGCATTTGAGAACTATCAGCATTATGCCATTTATCATCAGTATCTGGGAAATGAGTTCCTATATCTCCTTGTCCAGTAGCACCTAATATTGCATCAATAATTGCATGCAATAACACATCTGCATCGGAATGTCCATACAAACCTGTTTCATGAGGAATATTAATTCCACCCAATATTAATGGTCTATCCGCAACAAGACGATGAACATCGTAACCTTGTCCAATTCGTAAATTATTTTGTGTATTAAGTAAATTATTCATAATATTTTTATCATCAGCATGTGTAAGCTTTAAATTGCACTCATTACCTAAAATTAATTGTGGCGAATATCCTAACTTTTCCAAAGCACTCGCTTCATCTGTAATAGTATATAAATCCACACTATTTAATGCTTGCTGTAATAATCCTGCTGGAAATATTTGTGGAGTTTGAGCACGCCATAAGTTATTTCTATCAACTGTGCGAAGTATTTTGCCATCATCTGTGGCAAGCTTTAATGTATCTGCAACTGGTAATGCTAAAATTGCACCATCACTATGATTAGATTCTACTAATCTTTTTAATGATTGGCTATCAATTCCACAACGTGCAGCATCATGCACTGCAATTTTATCACTCTTACTAATCCATTGATTATTAATTAAAAAATTAACACCATTTACCACTGTGTGAGCACGAGTTTCTCCGCCACAGTATAATATTTGAATTGGAGTTTGTTTGTGATTAGCCTCAGTTGGTATATCTAATGCGTTTGTGGCTTTAATTGTATTTTCCGGCAGACTTTGTATTGATATAAATTGATCATCAGGTGAAACTACTACTACTAACGCATCAAAACAATTAGATGCTGATAATCTTTGCAAAGTATGAAACAATACACTTTTTCCTTTTAATTGAGTATATTGTTTTGGTTGCTTTGCACCAAATCTTTTTCCAATTCCTGCCGCTGGAATTAAAGCAATTGTTTTTGTCATTGCCATGACTCCATTGGTGGTTCTTGTAAGTCATTAAATTCTATATATTCATCTTCTATATAATCGTCTTCTTTTTCTTCTTCTATAATTGTAACTACTGTTTCTTGTGTGGCAGTAGTTTCTTTTTGAAAATTAGAATCCATTGCATGAAATTGACATAATCCACCACAAGCTTTGTCTAATTCATTAAGGTATTCTTGATGTATTGCTAATTCATCTGCTGTTGCATAAATAATTTTTAATTTTTCTGGTCTGCTATATGTTATTACACTGCCGGAAGATTTATCTTGTTCATCATCGGTTTGGATATTCATATCCAAAGTACCTTGTTCGCGTGTCATGGCTAAATATACTTCACCCAATAACTCGCAATCTATCAGTGCCCCATGCAAAACACGTTTACTGCGGTCTACATTCAAACGGTTACATAAGGCATCTAACGAATTTTTTTGATTAGGATATATTTCTCTTGCCATTACCAAAGTATCGGTTATGGTGGCAATGGTTTCTATTTGGGGCAGACCCATTTGGGTAAATTCCATATTTAAGAAACCTACATCAAATGGGGCATTATGAATAATCAATTCTGCATCACGTAGATAATTAAAAATTTGCAAGCCTACTTCGGCAAATATAGGTTTATCTTGTAAAAATTCATTTGTAATTCCATGCACTGCAATTGCATCGCTATGAATTTCTCTTTCTGGATTAATATATAAATGCAGATGTTCGCCAGTAATTCTTCTGTCTATCATTTCCAATGCGGCAATTTCAATTAGACGGTCTCCATTTTTTGCTGATAAACCAGTTGTTTCTGTATCGAGTATTAATTGACGAGTCGACATAATTATCTTCCTTTACGTTTTTCATAAGCTTGCAAACGCATAATTAAAAATATTGAAATTACTGATACTATACTTAACAATGAAAGAAATACATTCCAATTATATAATTCATATATAAAACCAGGTAAAAAACTCCCCAAAGCCCCACCGCAATAATATGAACTAATATACATGCCATTAGTAATACTTTTATGTGAAGTTGTTTTTTTATTTATATACGAAGTTGCCACAGAATGTGCTGTAAAACTACCAAAGTAAAAAACCACCATTGATAGGAAGATAGTAGTAAATCCTTCTATACGCAGGGCTTGTAATGATATTAAATATACTATCAAACCAAATAGTACTGCATTTTCCGGCAGTCTTGCTATTTTAACAATTTTAGCAACATTAAAAGAAACAAATATTCCAACAATATAACCTACATACATAAAACCAGTTTTAGAACCGCTATATACTCCTTCTAATCTTCTTAACTCAAATGGCAATACGTTTAATGTTGCTTGAAAAACAAAGAATAAACAAAAGATTGCTGAAAAAATATAAAAATTACGTCTAATTGATATTATTTTAGGTATATAACTTAATTTTGGTTTAACAAAGTTAATTGGTATTTCGTCCAAAGTTTTAGTTAATAATATAGCTGCAATAAATAATGCTACACTTAAAGCGTAAAAGAAAAAACGCCAATCAAGAATATCTGTAAAAAAACCTGATAATAATCTTCCCAAAAATCCGCCAGCAATTGTCATGCCAATATATACACCAACTGCTCTGCCAACACCGCTTTTAAGTGAATTATGAGAAATATAGGTAATAATACTGGTGAGTGCTGCTGGTGCAACAAAACCTTGTATAATACGCATACTAATTAGTGAATGATACGATGAAAAAGATGCAAATAAAAATTCAGATATGGAAAAGATAAAAAATGTAGTAATTAATATTTTTCGTACGGAAACTTTTTCTAATAAATATCCATAAAAAATAGATGCAAATGATAATGGAATTAAAATAGATGTAGTAAATAAAGATGCTTGTGTTTTTGAAATAGAAAGCATACTTTCAAAATATGGCTGCAAAGGCTGAGGTGCATACATAACACACATGGTTAGTATGGTGCAAAAATATAATGTAACAAGATGAGTTGCTTTCATTTTTTATTAATTTATCTATTTGTTAATGCGTAAGTCTGCCGGAAACCGCTTTAACAAGTGCATCGGCAAAATGTGCTGATACATCATATCCAGTTTGCTGACTTATTTCTTGAAAACATGTAGGGCTGGTAACATTGATTTCGGTAAGATAATCTCCAATTACATCTAATCCTGCTAAAAGTATGCCTTCTTGCATTAATTTGGGAGCAATATCTTCTGCAATAGCACGGTCTCGTTCGGATAAGGCGATTGCAACTCCTTTTCCTCCTGCTGCTAAATTGCCTCGTGTTTCTCCATTTTGCGGAATACGTGCCAATGCAAAAGGAATAACTTCTCCTCCTATGATTAAAATTCGTTTATCGCCATGCACCACTTCCGGCAGATATTTTTGTGCCATGATGGTACGTTTATCCATATCCATCAGCGTTTCTAAAATGCTACCGACATTTGGGTCGTTTTCACGCAAGCGAAAAATTCCCATGCCACCCATGCCATCTAATGGTTTAACGATAATATCATTGTGTTCTGATAAAAATTGTCTTATCTGCGAAGATTTGGTACTAACAATCGTGGAGGGAGTCCATTGTGGGAAGCGTAATATGGATAATTTTTCATTAAATTCTCGCATTGCTTTGCCGCTATTAAATACATTTGCACCTTGTGCCTGTGCTAAAGATAAAAGATGGGTTGCGTATAAATACTGCATATTAAATGGAGGGTCGCTACGCATAATAACAGCATCAAATGTATTTAAATTGGCAATAATAGTTTCTTCTGTTTGAAACCAATGATGATCGTCATCGTTGATTGCACCAATAAAAATAAATGGTGTAATTTCTGCCATTACGCTACCATTTTTAACCATCAATTGATCCGCACGCGTATGATGCAGTGTCCAGCAACGTTTAGTCATTTCTCGCATCATTGCGTAAGTGGTGTCTTTATAGGTTTTGAAAGTTTCCATTGGGTCGGCAATAAACAAGATTTTCATCATACGAATCATTCTTTAATAAGTTATCAAGTCGAAGTGTCAAGCATACCGCAGAGTGGGGTAAACATAAATAGTAATTTTTTCCGGCAGACCTTGTTTATTAAATTTGTTCCTTAAAGAGTACTCTTTAAGAGCTTGCTTGACAAAGCAAGCTCTTGCGACAAAATCCCCCAACTCTTTTAAATAACAAGGAAACGAATCATGTATAAAAAACTTATTACTTTATCTTTAATTTCAGCATTTGCCCTATCCGCTTGTGGCGGTGGTTCTGATGATAATGGAACAAATCAGCCAAACAATCAAAGCAAACCTACTAATCAAGCTCAACCATCGAGTAATCAAGCGGATAATCAACCTGCCACCCAAACAGATACTCCAACAGATACTACCCAAGCAGTCAAATCAAAACTTACCGTATTCAAATACACTTTAGATAGCGACGATAATCCAGTATCTATCGACACCACAACTACTTATCGAAGCAATACACACGATGGTGATAATTTTGACACCATTACTATCAATGGCAAACAAATCACTTTGGACAAAACATCAAGCAACCCACAGGCACGCAAAACTCATCGCAATTTAGATGCAGACGGTTCTCCCGATGCGGATTACACCGTTGCACTTGGCACATCTTACGCCAATTATGGCTGGTATTTAGATGACTCTGTTAATGAAATAGCATTATTTTATCAAGGTATAGCAACTAATCCTTCACAAATGCCACAAACAGGCACCGCAACGTATAAAGGCTATGCTATTAGCTTGGATACCAAAGAAATGTTAGATGGTGCGCGTACTGATGACTATGAAAACGCAGGTCAATACTATGGCATTTCAACATTAAATGCTGATTTCGCAAATAAAAAACTCACTGGCGAATTAAACGATTGGCAAGATAAAAACGGCAATCCAACATCAGCAAAACCCACTATCTCAATTGACGCTTCAATCAAAGAAAATACATTCCAAGGCAAAGCCAATACCAATGGTTACACCGAAGGCAAATTCTACGGTGCAAATGCAGAAGAAATCGCAGGTGCATTCCGTGAAAATGGCTTACATGGCGTATTTGGAGCGAAAAAACAATAATAGCTTTTATATTTCACAAGTTATAAATTAATTTTAGTCTGCCGGAAAGGTTTTCCGGCAGACTTAATTTTATGGTTTTGCAAGAGTTTCATATAATGAAAATGCCACAAATACAAGTTTTACCCAAATTTTAGACAATGTATAATTCACATTCGTTTTTTTATTACTCCAAATAATTATTTTTTAATATTATGAATTTATTAGATTTTCAAGCCATTTTTGCATCTTTAATGTTAGGTTTCTTGGGTGGTGCTCATTGTGTTGGTATGTGTGGTGGTTTATGTGCAGCACTTTCTTTGCAATTACCTCCACACATTTCACGTATCAAATTGATTATTCTAATGAATATTGGCAGGATAATCTCATACACAGTTATTGGATTATTATTCGGATTATTAGGACAATTAGGTTCTGAATATATTTTTGGCAATGGGTTGCGGCAATTTTTGTTTGTTGTAGCACAGGTTTTATTGATTTTGGCAGGTTTATATTTAACCGGATTTTTTACTATATTTGCTAAAATCGAAAAAATTGGTGTGCCCATTTGGCGAAAACTCAATCCCATTATGAATCGGCTATTACCAATTACAACCATCAAAGGTTCGCTTATAGTTGGTGCAATCTGGGGCTGGATTCCTTGTGGCTTGGTGTATAGTGTTTCAGCCAATGCGATGGCAAGTGCAAATGCTATATCTGGTGCATTATTAATGTTTGCTTTTGGCATTGGTACTTTGCCCAATTTAATCGCAACCGGTTTTTTTGCAAGCCAAGTTAGAAATTTTTTCCAACAAAAAATAATAAGAATTTTGTGCGGAATAATTATAATTTTATGGGCTGCTTGGCGTTTGTTTAGATTTTTTTATGCAGGATAGCATTAATATTTAGTAGATTCAGACCCAAAGCATACAAGGCAAACTAACGCTGACAGGTTTGATATGAACCTACTATAATAAATCCTTATAACATGTGAGATTCCTTATCCAATGCCTTATTTATTTATTATTTTCTTTCTGCTTGAAATGTTATCCATTGTCATCGTTACAAATTCGCTTGGCATTTTGGTAACACTTATTTTAATGGCTCTCATGTCCTGTATTGGCGTATTTATGTTACGTCATATTGGTTTAGCTGCGGTGTTGTTGTCTTTGGAAGTTTTTCGCCATCGTCAAGGTGGATTATCGTTCTATCAGATGTTATATCCAATCCGCTACACTTTTGCTGCTTTTTGCTTTTTATCACCAGGATTTGTAAGCGATATAGTTGGGATATTTTTGATATTACCGTTGAGTTTCCCATCACGTTCAGATAAAAATACAAAATTTTATCAAGAAAAAACAAAAACTTACACAAATGACAACATTATAGACGGTGAATATCGTGAAGTTAAACCAGATAGAGAAAACGATTAATTTTCAGTCAAAGGCTTAACAAACACTTTGGAATTGCGTTTATTATCACGATATTGTGATAAACGCTCTTGGGGCAGGATTGACGCATCTGCGGTGTCAAAGCCACGTTCTACAAACCAATCTGCGGTGCGTGTGGTTAAGGCTAATAGATGAGTTATTCCATGTTTTTGTGCATAATCTTCGATATATTCTAATAATAAATCACCATAACCATGTTTTCTCATATTCGGTGATACGGCTAAACAAGAAATTTCGCCCATCGTGCTATTTTCAAAAGTTTTTAACGATGCACAGCCTACAATTAAATCATCATATTCTGCTACAAAGAAATCTTGGATATGCTTTTCTAAATCGTCCTGATTGCGTGGCAATAAAATTCCTTCACGTACCAAAGGTTCAATTAATCGCATTAATTCAGGTATATCGCTGGCTAATGCCTTGCGAATCTGCATAAAAGAAGAATACGCTAATGCTGTACCTACCCCACTACGAGTAAATAGCTCGTCTAATAAGCTACCATCTTGTGTGCCATCAATAATTTGCACACGATGTACGCCACCTTTAAGTGCTTCGCATGCAAGAGGAACGATTCTTTCTATGACTTCGTGTTGTGGATATTGCTGTAAGATTTTTTGGGCATCGGTATGAGATAGATTGAGTAACACCTTGCCATCGCCATCACATATTCCAGATGTGTGCGATAAAAATACTAATTTTTCTGCATTCAATGCCAAAGCCACAGCGGTTGCGGTTTCCGGCAGTGGTAGATTATAAGTAATACCGCCTAATGAATGTCCAACTGGGCTGATTAATACCAATTGATTGTGATTAAGGCTACGTGTTATGGCTTCTACGTCTATTTTGCGTACCTGCCCTGTCAGCTGCATATCTACGCCTTCTAACACACCAAGCGGTTGTGCTGAAATAAAGTTTCCACCAGCAACAGATAATTTAACCGTATGTGCAGGAGTATGCAAAAAACCCATGCCTAATGCAGCTTCAATATCCAATCGCACCGAACCACATATTCGCTTGATTTCACTCATTGATTGTTTATCGGTAATGCGATGTCCATGCCAATACTCACCTGCCATGCCATATTCTTCTAAAAACGCTCGCACACCATGAACAATCACCATGCGTACGCCCAAGCTATTTAGCAAAGCAATATCGCGTGCTAATGATGAAAAGCATTCTGAACGTAATACATGACTACTAACTGCCAATACGATAGTTTTACCGTGTAAATAGTGAATATACGGTGCAGCTTCACGAAAGGCTTGAACAAAAGATGAATGCGACATCATTTTTGCAAAATAATGTAAAACAATTGAATTACCAATACTATCAATGCAACCAAAGTAGCAATCGTCCAGTTAATTTCATTATGATGTGGGGTTGGCGGTTGTTGTTGATATGGATTGGGTTGCCAATAGTTGCCGTTGTATCCTGCTGGCGGAGGTGGCATATTGCCAAAATTAGCAGGCAGATTCTGCCCTGCTACGTTTTGATTTGACATATTTGCCACATTTTGTGCGTTATAACCAACACTATCACCAGTTAAATGAGAGTGATCCATACTGATATGAGTTTCTCCCATATTAATGGTGGCAGACTCTGGTTTATGTTCCAACGATAAGGTTTCACCACGTGGCTTGGGTTCTAAAACGATAGCAAATTCTTCATCGTTTTCTTCTTTGGGAGTTTGAGGTTTTTCCGGAATTTTATTTTCTTGAATTTGTTTTCCGGCAGACTGTTGAATATTCTTACCATCAGTAGGTTTAGCGTTATTTTTTTGACTTGCACTATTACTTTTATCATCAGCTTTTTTATCAGCAGACGCAGATGTTTTCTTGCCATCGTCCGATGAAAATAGCCATGCTAAGAAAGATTTATTTTTCTTAACTTGTTCTGTCTTTTCTTGTTTTCCGGCAGACTTTTTATCCGATGTAGTAGCTTTTGATACTTCTTTTTTATCTTGAATATTATTTTTGCTTGCAACTGGTTTTTCGCTTACCTTTTTCTCATTTACAGGAGAAGTTATTGCTGATGCAGTTTTTTCGGTAGCAGTTTTTTGAACTGTTTTTTTACTATCAGTTTGTTGTTTATTTGCGACTTCATCAGTAGCTTTTTTATTTGGCACTTGTTTATCTTTTTTATTTTCTGCATCGCTGTTAGCACCAAACATACGCGAGAAAAATGACGGTTTTTTATCCTTTTTCTTTTCAGAAGTTTTATTATTTTCATTAGCTTGAGTAGTCTCTTTCTCCTCAACATCTACACTACCACCACGTCCTGAACGAATATTTGAACCAAATGTTTTGGAAACAGGTTTATTAGGAGTAGTTGTGGCTGGTTTAGATAGATTTTGCAAGGAATCTTTTGCTTGGAAAATATTGTGGCAACGACTACATACAACCAAACCATCGGCAGCAGAAAGATGTTGCTCCGATACCCTAAACTTGGCTTGGCATACTGGACATGTGGTAATTAACATATTTAGTTCTAATGAATTTTAAATTAAAAAATTATCGACAAGTGCTTACTGTATGAATATTACCAAGAAAATGCAAGATAGCAATTAAAAAAAAGCATAATAGAAACCCCTGCAAAACGTAATTTTTGAAAAAGAAACGCCATAGGCGTGGACTTCCTGATCCACCAACCGCCCGACAGGGCGGAATAAAAAGTTGTTAAAATACAATGGATTAACGCATACGGCATTTTGGTAGGCTGGGGAGCCCACCCTACGGCAGGATTAAATTTTTGTTTCAGTAAGGGTTTTGCAGGGGTTTCTAATAGGGAACTTCTACAATTTAGATTTAATGCTACCTGAAACAAAGTTCGTGCATTCAACGAACATAGTGAAGTGAAGTTAAAATAAAATCAGTGTCATTGCGAGACTTGAACTTCGTTCAAGTCGTGGCAATCCAGCAAAAAATCGTAAAATTTTTTGCCAACGCCGTAGGCGTTGTTATGAGCGTAGCGTGATAATCTAATTGCCACGATAAGGCTATCGCAAAATCTCGCTTTTGACACTCGTTTTTTTAATTTTGATAGTTGTTGAGCAGAGACTAATTAAGCAAACGCTATTTAATCCCATAATGACCTAAATTGTTTAACAGTTTGTTCCACATTATCCGATTGCGTTATGGCACGCACTACTGCCAAAGATGCAACCCCACAAGATAGCACTTTTTTTGCATTTGATAAGTCAATACCGCCAATTGCCACTACCGGAGTGTTTCCGGCAGACTTTACATAATGACGCAATCTTTCCAAGCCTTGTGGTGCAGTAGGCATTTGCTTAGTAGTAGTAGCAAAAATAGCCCCAACTGCAACATAAGATGGATTATATGACAAAGCTCTATCTAATTCCGCATCACTATGAGTGCTAATACCTAAACGCAGTCCGGCATTCATAATCGCAGTAAGATTGGCATTGTCTAAATCTTCCTGTCCTAAATGTACGCCATACGCATTAGCAGCGATTGCTTCCTGCCAATAATCATTGATAAACAATTGACTTTTACTACCATAGGCTGCTTGAACACTAATTTCAATTTCACGTTGTAAAACATCGATGGCTAAATTTTTAGCACGTAGCTGTACGGTTTCTACTTCGCAATCTATCATACGTTTTACCCATGTAGAATCTGGGACTACTGCATAAAAACGCAAATCTTGTGCTAATTGTGGAAAATGTAATTTATTCATAGTAACTGTCCATAATTGATAATCTGCCGGAAAGGTTATTTTTTTTAGGCATACCCAAATTAATAATCGCTTGTGATGTTACAATAAGCCACAAATTTATTAAACACATTTATTCACCATGAAGAATCACACGCATTTGCCAAGCGAAAATCAAGCCAATATTTTAGGCTGTCCCGAATGTGGAACGGCTGTGCGTGCAATGGCACATATCGGTGAAACGGCAGATTGCCCTACATGTGGTAGGAATCTAATTCGTATTGAAAACAATCCATATTTATTGCCAATCTTATATGCAATTACCGCATTAGCAGTTTTGATTCCAGTTTCCTTTGGATTTTTTATGTCGGTGCGTATGCCAACAGTGTCAGAAAGACTAACTTTGCCAGGTATGATGTACGCCCTATTGCGACAAGATTATAGTTTTTTAGCAAATGCTATGTTTTTGCTTACATTTGCTACACCGCTATTCTTTCTGATATTGCTTTTATATGTTTTAGGTGCATTTGTTCAAAATAAAAACCGTCCATTTTTATTACCTGCTGCACGTTGGTTATTCAGATTAAAACAGTGGTTAATGGTAGATATTTTTGCTATATCATCATTAGTTGCATTAATTAAAATTAGAGTTTATGCAGAAGTTGAATTTGGTTTATCATTTTATGCAGTTTTTATTTACGCACTGATTTTAGCAAGATTATCACAATCGATTACACCCAATTGGCTTTTTAGTAAAGCTTCCCAATTATCAAAACACAAAATTAATATTAATAATCAATTATATACAACATTTTGTCATCGTTGTTTTTTCAAGCAATCTAAATATCATCATCGTTGTTCTATTTGTGGGACATTTATTTTATCAAGACGTAATAACAGTTTAACTCTATCTACAGCTTTTTTATTAGCGGCAATGATTTGCTATATTCCTGCTAATTTATTACCAATGATGATTACTTCTGACCCAACTGTTACAGTAACAAGTCAAATTTTTGATGGAGTTTTAACCTTATGGAGTAATAAAGATTATTTAGTTGCAGTAATTATTTTCACAGCAAGTATTGCCGTACCTTTATTAAAAATTGTTGGCATGATTATTTTATTATTATCAGCAAAATTTAAATTACCCACAAAAATATCAGCTCATAAATTATCGCTTTTGCACCGTTTTATTGAATTAGTTGGACGCTGGTCTATGATTGATATTTTTGTAACCATTATTTTAATGGCAGCATTTTCTACTCCAATTGCTAAAGTAACCGCTGGTCCTGCCTCGATTTATTTTACTTTGGTTGTTGTGTTAACCATGCTTTCTACTTATTTTTTTGATACAAGAATTTTATGGCAAAAAGAGCAAGAAAAACAATAAATAAACACTGCCGGAAAGGTTTTAAAACACCTTTCCGGCAGACTTTATTTTAGTAATTTAATTTTAATAAATCACCCCATCATCATTATCCAATGAATTTAATAATGATGATGTTAAATCAGATGATGAAGTATATTCCACATCTTCACTATTTTCATTATTAAATTCTATATTTGATAATTCAGATAAGTCTG
>JAFZMY010000129.1 GCA_017553165.1 Neisseriaceae bacterium | reverse complement strand
TATATTGTATTAAATACAACATTAAAATATTGAAATGCGATTAGATTCTCCATTACAATGTTTATAACAATAATTTAAATAGTCTGCCGGAAAAACTTTTAAAAACGTTTCCGGCAGACTATTTTGCATTAATGAATAATTATTCAGCTTTGGGTAATAAACCATTGGGCAATAGCGTCCATACATAACCTGGATATTTCATTTTTCCAGCTAATGCTCCTGCGTCTTGTCCATATCCCCAGAAAAAGTCGATTCTGACCGCACCAGTAATTGCTGAACCGGTATCTTGTGCAGACATTAGACGATTTAATGCTTTTCCATTACGAGGGTCGGTGGTTGCGACAAAAATAGGCGAACCCAAAGTGATGTAATGACGATCTACTGCGGTTGAAAATCCAGCAGTTAATGGAACTCCCAAAGCTCCTGCTGGACCTTGTTCATAGCTATTTTCACGGCGGAAGAAAACATAACTTGGATTCTGCCCTAAAACTTCCGCAAGCTTATTAGGATTACGAGCAAGATAGTTTTTTATACTATTCATGTCGGTTTGTCCTAATGGCAAATAACCTTTGTTTGCCATATAACGACCGATTGAAACATATGGATAATCATTTTTATCGGCATAAGACAAGCGTATTTGCTGATTATCAGATACTGCAATTCTTCCTGAACCTTGCACTTGCAGGAAGAAAAGTTCTACTGCATCTTCGGCATAACCTAAAATTGGAGCTTTACCGTCCAATGCTCCGGCGTTAATTTGGGCACGTGTGTAATATGGAACAAATTGATTTCCTTGAAATCTGCCTTTCAGAGCACGCGTTCTTTCATTAATGGGGAAATCACTTAAATTGGCAATATACGAACCTTGTGGGTCAATTTTGCCACCGTTTTCAGTTTTACTAATGCGTACTTGACCACTACGATTAGATGAATTATATGGAATAGAAACAAAATCATACGGCACGCCATAAATCGGAAAACGTGCATTACTACTGCTATTCAAGCTACCTTTAAGTCCAGGTTCGTAATAACCAGTTACCGTTCCGGCAGAATTACCATTTTGACTAACAGCCCATGGTGTAAAGTTTTGTTCAAAAAAACTTTTTGCATGTAAATTACCAGTTCCATTAGCAATTTGACACACTTGCGACCATTGACTTTGATTAACCAATTTCACACAACTGTTGCGAAATGATTGAAGACTGCCGGAAAAAGGCTGACTATTCCAATCTGGCAAATCAGAAAATTGAACAGCAGTATATTGAACTCCATTTTTTACATTAACAATTTTTCCAATCGGCTGACGTGGCGTACTTATCGGTGGCAGAAAACTATTATCTGGGATATGAGATGATGAGGGCTGGGGTGTCGGAACTGGTGGTACAGGAGGCTGTTTGGAAGAGCAATTACTCAAAAAAAATACCGTAGTGCATATCGCCACAAGGCGTACACCACACTGAAAATATTGTTTCATCATACTAATATTATTTGTCAAAATAGGTTATCTAATTCCTGATTACTATCACGATTGGTTGGATCTAACGGTCGAGATGTGTTTTCGGTTGGAGCATCTTCTTTGGTTTCGATTGCCGCAATGGCTTGCTCTGGGTCTAATTGTTCAATGCCTGATGCAGAAACATCATCAGTAGTTGGTGGAGGTAATGCAGTTAAATCCGGCACATTTTCCGATGCTCCTTGTGGAGTTAGAACTGTGGCATCAGTTGCAGTACCGCTTTCCTCATTAGGAGAGTGGTAAACTTCCTTTTGTCCAGAAGACAAAGTCGAATATGCCATACCCACCAAAATACACACCGCAATAAATAATATACTTAAAAAACCAATGGCAATACGCAAGCCGTAACGCGGTTTTCTTTTTTGTTCACTCATAATGTAATAATACTAAATACCAAAATATAGTTTAATTTACACCCAAAGCGTATATCTTTGGGTGTAAAACTATTAATTTATTCACTTGAATTTGAAAATGTTTCATATAAGGTAACTACTTTTTGAACTCCGGCAGTAGTGCTAATTCCTTGTGTAGCAGCAGCTTGTTCGGCCGCAGTCAAAATGCCCATAGCATATGTTACGCCGTTATAAGTTACCACTTTGACATGATTTGGAGAAAAGCCATTTGGTTTTAACAACATAGTGCGAATTTTAGAAGTAATCCAACTATCCTGCATGGCGTAATTATAAGTACCACCAACGTTGATATAGTTATAAATATTGCGGACATTTTGTTGTGAACGTGCAATACGTTCTATGATTGTTTTATCTTCTTCGCTATCAACAAAACCTAACAGCAAAATATTGCGGTTATAACTGGTAACAGAAATAGAATGTTGAGTGCTACCTTTTTTACGTAAATAAGATGTTGCTTGCGATTTAATGGCAATTTCCATAGTTTGATCATCGGTTTGTGAACCAACTGTACGTCTATCAGTTAATGCCAAACCGCCAACCGTAGCACCACCTAATGCCAACATGGTGCAACCTGATAACGGAACCGCCAGTGCAAGGCAGATGGTGGTAACTTGAAAAATTCTCTTTATCATCGATTTATCTCCTAATTTTCGGATTAATCATGAATTTCGCCAAATAACATATTGTCAATCGCATCACACAGGGCATGTATTAGCAATATATGCACCTCCTGAATGCGTGCACAACGTTTATGTGGCACGTTTAGCAAAACATCTTTTTCATGCACAATTTCAGCGACTCTGCCACCATCTTTACCGGTTAGTGCAATAACCTTCATTTCTTTTTGATGTGCAACTTGAATGGCTTCAATCACATTTGCCGAATTTCCAGAAGTAGAAATAGCAAGCAAAACATCACCTCTTCTACCTAATGCACGAATTTGTTTAGCAAAAATATCTTCAAAAGTATAATCATTTGCGATTGATGTCAAGATGGAAGTATCAGTTGTTAATGCAATTGCTGGCAATTCCATTCTTTCTCGCTCAAAACGACCAATTAATTCTGCCGCAAAATGTTGTGCATCTGCCGCTGAACCACCGTTACCACAAGCTAATATTTTACCATCACTCATTAGCGATTCTACTGCAATTTGTGCAGCACGAGCTGTCTCTTCCGGCAGTATCGATAAACATTGTTGTTTGATTTCAACACTTTCGTTAAAATGTTGGGTAATTAATTCTTTTATTTGAGTCATGAATTTTATTCCAAAATATTTTTTATATGTTGCAAATTACCATTTCCTTCAATCAAAAGTGCATCGGCACGAATATCGCCACGATGTGGAAATTTCTGTAAATAATTTTCAATAGTTCGACGCATTTTCTGCATTTTAGAGTAGGTAATACTATGTGCTACTCCGCCAAAGTTTGAACTGCTACGATATTTTACTTCAACAAACAGGAGTAATTGTTTTTGTTTGGCAATAATATCTATTTCGCCAAATGTGCAATGCCAATTACGTGCGACAATAGAAAATCCATTTTGTTCCAAAAAATTACATGCCGTATCTTCGGCATTTTGTGCTACTGCATGGTTTAACTTCATCGATGCCTCTAACGTGATATTATGGTATTTATTTTCTAATTTGGTGATAAAAATAATGTTATGCAACACATATTATAATAAAGTACAAACCGCTTTTAATCGTGGTGCATTATATGTGCTTGCCACTCCGATTGGCAATTTATCGGATATAAGCTTGCGAGCATTGTCGTTATTAGAAAATGCAGATGTAATCTGTGCAGAAGATACACGAGTTACTAATAAATTATTAAGTGCGTATGGTTTGCGTAAAAATCTAATCAGCGTCCGCGAACATAATGAATGCGAAATGGCAGAAAAAATCATCGAACGCTTACGCAATAATGAAATCGTGGTACAAGTTTCCGATGCCGGCACTCCGGCAGTGTGCGACCCTGGTGCTCGTATCGTACGTGCAGTACGTCAAGCTAATTTACCTGTGTATCCAATACCAGGTGCATGTGCAATCATCACTGCATTAAGTGGTGCAGGAATTGTTGGTGATGACTTTTATTTTGCAGGATTTCTTCCTGCCAAATCTTCTCAACGTCAAAAAACTTTGCAAAACTTATATCGTTTTTCATGTACCGTGATTATGTATGAAACTCCGCATCGGATTATGGATACTTTGTCGGAAATGGCAGATTGCAATAATCAAAGAACTATCACTTTAACTCGAGAATTAACTAAAACTTTTGAAACATATCTTTCCGGCAGACCTTCACAATTAATAGAACAATTATCTTATGATGAATATCAACGTAAAGGTGAAATGGTATTAATAATCCACCCTGATACTCTGCCGGAAAGTCTGCCGGAAACAAATATAGACATAGATAATATATTGAATATACTATCAGCAGAACTTCCAACCAAACAAGCTGCACAGTTAGCTGCACAAATTAGCGGTCTTAATAAAAAAGAATTATACGAACGCATCTTGGAACTAAAACAAAAATCATGAAAATTGCACAATATATTAAATATATAGATATTTTTTTACAAACTGTTGCCCACACCATGTCGCAACACACTCACACTGCCTATCAAAAAGATTTACAGCAATTAGTGCAATTATTAGACTCATTTGACAAAGATAAAGATATTTCACCGGAAATATTTATCCACAGCTTAAAATCATTATCAAGCAAAGGTCTACAACCGAGAACTTTATCACGCAAATTAAGTGCATGGCGAAGTTTTAACACTTGGTTAATCGAACATGATTATTTAGATTACGACCCTATGATAGGATTGAAAGCACCTAAAATACCGGCAAATCTTCCCAAAGCTATTGAAGCCGAAGAGTTATGTAATCTATTGGATACACCAGAAGAGCAAGATACTTTTTATACAAGACGTGATCATGCGGTTTTTGAATTACTATATGGTTCAGGTTTGCGAATTTCGGAATTAGTAAACTTAAATTTAGAAGACATGGATTTAACTAATGGTTGGGTTGTTGTATTAGGTAAAGGCAATAAAGAAAGACGAGTACCGTTGGGACGCAAAAGCATAGAAGCAATCCGTAATTATCTTGACCTACGTCCTATCAAAGATGGTGAAAATGCGGTATTTGTTAATTGTTATGGTTCAAGGATTAGCTCACGCCGTTTGGCTCAAAATTTAGATGCTTGGGCTAAACGTCATTTATACAATCGTCATTTAAGCCCACATATGTTACGTCATAGTTTTGCCGGACATCTATTACAAAACAGTCGTGATTTACGTGCTGTACAAGAATTATTAGGACATAGCAGATTATCTACCACCCAAATTTATACTAAATTGGATTTTACTCATCTATCGCAAGTTTATGATGAAGCCCACCCAAGAGCAAAAAAAGTTAGATAAAAATTCTGCAAAATTTGTAAGAGTAGAGAAGAAAATTTTGTAAAACAATATATTAAGATTATTAATTTCACAAAAGAAACCTCTGCAAACCAAATTTTTCCATTATTCGTCATTCTGAACAATAACAAAGAATCTTTATAAAACAATAGGTTGAGATTCTTCGTTTCGCTACGTTCAACTTACAGAAACTCCTGCAAAACCCTTACTGAAACAAAAATTTAATCCTGCCGTAGTGTAGGCTTCCCAACCAACCAAAACGCCGTAGGCGTTAATCCATTGTATTTTAACAACTTTTTATTCCACCCTATCGGGCGGTTGGTGGGATAAGAAGCCAATCCTACGGCGTTTCTTTTTCAAAAATTAGGTTTTGCAGGGGTTTCTTACAAATGGATACCTTTGCAAAACTGGTAGACGCAAGCATATTTCAAAGTTGTAGATACCCCTGCAAAGCTGGTAGATGTGAGTATAGTTCAAGGCATAGTAGCACAGAAAAACGAAGACATAACAAATAGTTAGGCGAGTTTTTCGAGCAACGCAAACGTACGAAATGTGCCGCAGATGCCAGTTTTGCAGGTATTTCTTGTAGCAGCACAACAAACAAAGACATACAAGTAGAAAGGCTTGTCGTTGAAAAACGCAAACGTACGGAATGTGCCGCAGATGCCAGTTTTGCAGGTATTTCTTGTAGCAGCACAACAAACAAAGACATACAAGTAGAAAGGCTTGTCGTTGAAAAACGCAAACGTACGGAATGTGCAAAGAGATGCTAATTTTGCAAAGGTTTCAAATGACGAGTTTTGCAGGAGTTTCTGTAAGCATAAAAATATCACAAGCAAAAAGCCACCTTGCACTCAACAAGGTGGCTTTTTATAAGAAAAGACAATGAACAAACCTAAAACTTTAATCGGACAACAGAAAACACAAACCATTAACTGTTAAAACCGAACAAGCATAAGTATAGCGATAGCTCGCTTCTTTGTTACCTAAACTCAAATAGGCAGTTAATGCAACTATGGTAAAGATAGCAGCGAATATTTCAAGTTTTAACAAACTGTGAACCGCATACATTTCAGGAATGTACATACCGGTTAGTAATCCCATAACAGCAAATGCAACAACAACAATAGCCGTAACTAACCAGTTTTTTATTACAGCTGTTTCCATTTTTTATACCCTCAATGTTAAATTATCAAATGGTTATTTTTACGAATCACATTCTATACATACATAATAAAGTTTTCTTTGACTTTAATCAAGTAATCTCATAAAAACATACAAGTTTGTATGTGATAAAAAATGATTATATATCAAACTATTACAATATATACCTTGCCATATCATCTGATGAGACTATGTCTTTTAAGCGTTCTTCCACATACGCTGCATCTATGGTTACTTGCTCTTTTTGAGAACGGAATGATACTTCTTCCAATAATTTTTCCATAACTGTGTGCAAGCGTCTGGCTCCGATGTTTTCTATTTTTTCATTTACTTCGAATGATAATTCTGCAATTTTGCGTATGCCATCTTCGGTAAATGAAATTTGAATTTCATCAGTAGCTAATAGTGCTTCATATTGACGTGTCAAGCAAGTATCGGTTGAGGTTAAAATTGCTACGAAATCATCAACACTTAAATTATCTAATTCCACACGAATGGGGAAACGTCCTTGCAATTCTGGAATTAAATCAGATGGTTTGCTAACATGAAACGCTCCTGATGCAATAAATAAAATGTGATCGGTTTTAATCATGCCATATTTTGTTGATACGGTTGTACCTTCCACTAATGGCAGTAAATCTCTTTGTACACCTTGACGTGATACATCTGCTCCATGTGTTGATGAAGATGAGGTAACTTTATCAATTTCATCAATGAATACTATGCCATGCTGTTCAACCGCTTCTACTACTTGGCTACGTAGTTCTTCTTCGTTAATCAGTTTTGCTGCTTCTTCATCAATCAGAATACGCATTGCATTGGCAATTGTCATTTTTTGGGCTTTGGTTTTGCCTTTGTTTAGTCCTGAAAACATGTCTTGTAATTGGTCGGCAAATTCTTCCATTCCCGGAGGTCCCATGATTGACATTGCGGAAATAGTTGGTTGGTCATCGATTTCAATTTCGATTTCTTTATCGTTTAATTCGCCAGAACGTAGTTTCTGTCTGAATTTACGGCGTGTATCGGTTTCTGGTGCTACTTCTTCTTCTCCGATAAATCCGGCTTGTGATGGCGGTGGTAATAAAACGTCCAAAATGCGATTTTCAGCAGCATCTTGTGCTTTATTGCGATTATTAGCAATTGCATCTTGGCGGATTTTTTTCATGGCAATATCCATTAAATCACGCACAATGCTATCAACATCACGTCCGACATAACCTACTTCGGTAAATTTTGTTGCTTCCACTTTAATAAATGGTGCATTAGCTAATCGTGCTAAACGGCGTGCAACTTCGGTCTTACCTACCCCAGTTGAGCCTATCATTAGGATATTTTTGGGCATAATTTCAGAACGCAGTGGTTCTTCAACCTGACTTCTGCGATAGCGATTACGTAATGCAACTGCAACTGCTCTTTTAGCGGTTTGTTGTCCAACTATATGTTTATCTAATTCATGCACAATCTCTTGCGGAGTCATCATCATGGAAGCCATTGTATTTTTTCCTTGTTTTATATAATGTATATTTCTTTCCAGCAGACTAATTTAAGTATGAAATGAATGTTTTTCAAGTAGTATTATAAAAAAATTTTCCGGCAGACTTAAACCTTTGCAAAATTAGTAGATGTGAGCAGATTTCAAAGTTGTAGTAGCACTGCAAACGAAGACATAACAAGTAGAAAGGCTTGTCGTTGAAAAGCAACGCAAACATACAAAATGTGCAAAGAGATGCTTGTTTTGCAAAGGTTTCAGACTTTTTAATATATTTGATGTTTATAAAATAGTCTGCCGGAAAAAGTTTTATGATTTATCAGTGCATTAGAAATATACTTGCCAATCCTAAAAAGATAAAAAATCCACCAGAATCAGTTACAGCAGTGATTAAAACGCTACTTCCCAATGCTGGGTCTCTACCAAGTCGCTCCATAGTAACTGGTATTAAAACGCCAACTGTTGCTGCCAATACTAAATTAAGCGTCATGGCTGCTACCATAACTAATCCTAATCCTATACTGTGATATAGAACAAAGGAAATAATCCCCATAACGCTTCCCCAAATTAAACCATTTACAAGGGCTACGCCAATTTCTTTTTTCAATAAATGAGTTGCTTGGGTGTTGGAAAGTTGTCCCATTGCTAATGCTCGCACAATCATGGTAATGGTTTGATTGCCTGAATTACCACCGATTCCAGCCACAATTGGCATTAGTGCGGCTAATGCTACAATTTTTTCAATAGAACCTTCAAATAGTCCAATTACACGACTTGCTACGAGTGCTGTACATAGATTTACCGCTAACCATGTCCAACGGTTTTTTACAGAATCAATAACCGGTGCGAATAGGTCTTCTTCATCTTTCAAACCTGCCATGTTTAACATGTCTGTTTCTGAACCTTCGCGAATTACGTCAAGCATTTCATCAACGGTTAATCTGCCAATTAGGTGTTGTTGTTCATCGACCACTGGGGCGGTGATAAGGTCGTATTTTTCGAAGGCTTGGGCAGCTTCTTCGGCATCGTCATCTGGGTGAAATTTCACCACGTTGCGTGCCATTATGTCTGAAACTAAATCTTCTGGGTCGCTTACTAAAAGTTTGCGTATTTTTAATATGCCTTGTAAAACGTTATCTTCATCAACTACAAAGATTTTATCGGTATGTTCCGGCAGTTTTTCAAAACGGCGTAAATAGCGTAACACTACTTCACAGGCGACATCGGCTCTGATACTCAATAGTTCGTAATCCATCACCGTACCGACTGTGCCTTCTTTGTAGGATAGGGTTGAACGAATTTGTTCTCGTTCTTCTTCGTCCCTGCTTTCCAAAACTTCAGAGACTACGTCCTGCGGTAAATCTGGGGCTAATTCTGCAACTTCATCGGCAGGTAAATCTTCCATAGCGGCAATAAGTTCATCTTGCCCCATGGTTTCAATCAGAGTTTCACGAACAGAATCGGAAACTTCCAACAGCACTTCCCCATCTTCTTCTGGAGATGCCAATTTCCACACCAACACACGTTCTTGTAATGGAAGTGATTCCAATAATGCTGCCACGTCAGCTGGGTGAAGTTCGTGTAAGGTAGCTGTTAATTCTTTGTAATCTGGATTTTGTTCTAAATTTGGTTGTGCATAGACTGGTAATAGTCTTTCTGCCAATTGCCTGATATTGTCTACATACTTGGCAAAGCTATCCGCATCAAATTCGATATTTGGTTCACTCATTATTCGCAACTTTCAAAAAAAGATAAACTGTCGCGAATAAGTTGGATCAAGATTATTCGGACAGGTTGATTTGTCTCTCAATGTAAATTTTTAATAAAAAATGACAACTGTCCGTATCCATAAAAAATTCTCACGTGTTAGGTGAGACCAAAAGTTAAAGATGGCGTGCATTATAGCATATACTTTCGTGCGTTGATGTTATAAGTTTGCTTATAATTGAGAAAATGATTTTTTATAGCAAATTTGCTGGTTTAACCTTTGATCACACACAACAATACTGGATTACAAATGCTTTATAGATTATTGATTATAGTACTGATATTTCAAATAGTATTAGGGCTATTCTTGCCTGTACTTAATTTTTTGATACGCAATCTTGTTAAACAACGTAAATCTCGTTTATCGCTACTTGCTTGGTGTTATTTGCTATGTAATGTAGTTTTAGTGTTGAGTATAACAAAAATTGGTGGGTTTTCTTTTCATACGGCAAACTTGCTATTGATTGTTTTGTTTTATGCGATATGTACTTTTCCATTTGCTTTTATAGTTTATATAGTCTGCCGGAAAGCTTTCCGGCAGTGTAAAGATAAATCACAAACTATTGCAAGTTTCAGTTTTATTCCTATGTTTTTATTGTGGTTTGTTTTGGGTGTTTGGGCTGCATATACTCCGCAAGTGGTGCATTTATCCACTACGATTAATAAGCCTTTATCTAAACCCATTCGCATTGCATTAATTGCGGATTTACATTTGGGGAATTTGGTTGGGAATCGTATGCTTAATCGGCTTGATGAAATGTTGCAGCAACAAAATCCTGATATAGTCTTATTAGCAGGTGATATTTTTGATGACCTGCCAGAACAATATCAACAAGAAAAAATGGACGAAATCATAAAAGATATTGCCAAACAACGTCCTGTTTATGCAACTCTTGGCAATCATGATAATTATCGTGGGGTGCAAGCTGAAATTGAAGCGGAAATGGAAAAATCTGGCGTAATCTTATTACGCGATAAAAGTGTATTGTTTGATAATAAAATTTGGATTACCGGCAGACGTGATAAACACGAAATATACCGTTTATCTTCCGAACAATTAATGAGTGATGAAATTAAAAATAGCAAATTGCCAAGCATAGTCATCGACCATCAACCAATTGATGCTATGGATAATGCTGATGCCAATTTTGATATTCAAGTAAGTGGGCATACGCATAATGGACAGCTTTTTCCTGCTACTTTGTTGGTTCGTTTATTTCATGATTATGTGTATGGTAATTATCGTGTAGGTGATATGGAACTTTTTATAACTTGCGGTTATGGTTTATGGGGCATTCCTTTGCGTGTGGGGACGCATTCTGAAATTATGATTATTGATATTTCCGGCAGTAGTTATGAATTTTAATCAACAACAATTATCAGCTATTGAGTATTTAGATAGTCCGCTTTTGGTATTAGCAGGTGCTGGAAGCGGTAAAACTCGCGTAATTACCCATAAAATAGTTCATTTAATTGAAAACGCTGGATATTTGCCACAAAACATTGCAGCAATTACTTTTACCAATAAAGCTGCACGTGAAATGCGTGAGCGAATTAATACGGTATTGCCAAATAATGTTTCCGGCAGACTTAATATTTCTACTTTTCATTCTTTGGGAATGAAAATTGTGCAAACCGAAAGCGAACATCTTAAATTAAAAAAGAATTTTTCCATTTTCGATGCAGCCGATAGCAATAAAATTATCGGCGAATTAACTATGAGTTCTGGCAAAGAGGCGGTATTCCAAATTCAGCATCAAATTTCCTTATGGAAAAACGCACTGATTTCGCCTGAACAAGCGGTTTTATCGGCACAAAACGAGTGGGAAGAAAAAGCAGCATTAATTTATGCCTCTTATTGCGAAACCTTACAAGCTTACCAAGCTGTTGATTTAGATGACTTAATTCGCTTGCCATGTCAACTTTTTGCCGAAAATAGTGAGATTAAGTACAAATGGCAATTTCGTTTGCGTTACCTATTAATAGATGAGTGCCAAGATACCAACGCTTCGCAATATACGCTTGTACGTCATTTAACAGGCAGTGAGGCAAAATTTACAGCTGTGGGCGATGATGATCAGAGTATCTACGCTTGGCGTGGTGCTGATGTACATAATTTACACCGACTACAAGACGATTATCCTAATTTGAAAATTATTAAATTGGAGCAGAATTATCGTTCTACTCAAAATATTTTACGTGCAGCTAATGCGGTTATTTCGCATAACCAACAGTTTTTTGATAAAAAATTATGGTCATCATACGGCGATGGTGAAAAAGTTTGCGTAATTACCTGTCAAGATGAACGTCATGAAGCGGATACAGTTGTCCAAAAAATTACATTTCATCAATTAACTAATCAAACCAACTATTCTGATTATGCAATTTTGTATCGTGGCAATCATCAGGCTAAATTTTTCGAAGAGGCTTTGCGAAGTGCCAAAATTCCATACGTTTTATCTGGCGGACAAAGCTTTTTTGAAAAAACCGAAATTAAAGATGTATTAGCATATATGCGTTTATTGGCAAATACAGATGACGATCAAGCCCTGTTACGCACCATCACCACTCCTAAACGTGGTATTGGCGAAGCTGCATTAGAAAAACTAAATCACTACGCAAATCTTAATAAAGAAAGCCTATTTGCAACACTTACCTGTGATGAAGCCTTAAATGCCCTACCAGTTCAAACTCGCAATAGCGTGATTGCATGGCATCAACTAATTGAAAAATATATTGCCCAAATCAATACCACTCATGCCCATATCATAATTAGTGAACTTTTAAAAGAAATTCACTATGAAGAGTATTTAAGCGAACATTATGAAGGCAAATCAGGTGAAATTCGTTGGCGAAATGTCTTGGATTTAATTGATTGGTTAAAACACAAAAGTATTGAAGGTAAAAAAAGTCTGCCGGAAATCACTCGCAATATCGCTCTGATGAATATTTTAGATGGGAAAAACGAAAATACTGTCGATGCGGTACGTTTATCAACTCTGCACTCGGCAAAGGGTTTGGAATATCCGCATGTTTTTTTAATCGGCTGCGAAGAAGGTTTGTTTCCACATGAAAATAGCATTGAAGATGGTAATATCGAAGAGGAACGCCGTCTAATGTATGTGGGCATTACTCGTGCTAAAAAAACTTTGACGCTAACTCATAGCGTTAAACGGAAACGTGGCGGACATTGGTATTTCACCGAACCATCACGTTTTTTACAAGAACTGCCGGAAAGTGAAATTCAATTTTTAGGACGCAAAAACTCTGCCCCAATCGTGAGCCACGAAGAGGGAAATGCTATTCTCGATAATATGTTAAAAATGCTCGATGAAAAAACTAAAAAACTATAATGAAAGAAATACCGTCTATTGATAAAATAGAACGTTTCAAACTCAAAAAATAAAAGGATTAATTCATGACAGATTTTAATAAAGCTTTTGATGCTGGCGATGTTGATGGTGGCATTATCAATGTGGTGGTGGAAATTCCAGCAGGTTCCAATCATAAAATCGAATGGGATAGAAAAAACGCCGTGATGAAACTCGACCGCGTTGAACCTGCAATTTTTGCTAAACCAACTAATTACGGCTTTATTCCGCAAACTTTGGACGAAGATGGCGATGAATTGGACGCTCTAATCGTTACCGAATCACCACTTACCACCGGCATCGTGTTAGAAGCACGAGTTTTAGGAGTAATGAAATTTGTCGATGACGGCGAAGTTGATGACAAAATCATCGTTGTTCCGGCAGACGATCGTAATAATGGCAATGCTTATCAAAGCTTGGACGATTTACCCAAACAGCTTATCAAACAAATCGAATTTCATTTCAATCACTACAAAGATTTGAAAAAAGCAGGAACTACCAAAGTAGTTGCTTTTGAAGGTGTTGATTCTGCCAAGGAAGTAATTAAATCTTCACAAGCTCGTTGGAAAAAATAATAACACTATTCATAATCAAACTTTTACAAGGGACAAAAAATAATTTTTGTCCCTTTAATTTTATACTTTTATACACTGCCGGAAACTTGCTATGATTACAAATCAATATAAACTTATTTAAAAGTTAAGAGAAAATACTTATGGATTTTAATGAAGATAAGATAAGCAAAACCCAAGTTAAAAAAAACATGAACGCACTTCAAGACATAGGGATGCGATTAACCGAGTTTGCTAACGACACTTTACTCAAAGCAGGTCTGCCGGAACATATTGTTAAAGCAGCAGCCGACTATCGCAAAATCACATCAAACGGTGCACTCAAACGACAAGCACAATATATCGGACGATTAATGCGAGAAGCAAGCGATGATGAAGTAGCACAAATTAAAAATTATCTATCCATCGTTGATGGAAATAATGCTGCCCACAATGCCCAAATGAAACGCATCGAACAATGGCGTGATAAATTATTAGCAGAAGACAATAATCTCACTTTATACCTTAACACCTACCCCAATGCCGATGCCAATGTCTTACGCACTCTAATTCGCAATGCCAGACGCGAAGTCGAAGCAAACAAACCTCCCAAATCAGCACGTGCCCTATTCCAACAAATCAAGGCAGATATGCAAAACCCAACTGAATCAGAAGATACAAATGCCATATCTTAAAACAGACTATAAAGCACCAATCTGGTTACGTAGCGGACACGCACAAACCATAGTGCCGAAATTTTTACGCATTCCGGCAGTGTCATTTAGACGGGAATTACGTTTAGACTCTACCGGAAAAACTAATGTTGCTTATGATTTTATCGATGGTGATAAAACTCAACCTTTGGTTGTCATGTTTCACGGTTTGGAAGGAAGTAGTAAAAGTCATTACGCACAAGCATTTGCACGATATGTGCAGCGTTTGGGTTGGCGTTTAGTAGTGCCTCATTTTCGCAGTTGTGGCGGAGTAGAAAACACAGCACCTTTCTTTTACCACTCTGGAGATTCAGCAGAAATATCATTTATACTCAATTCATTATCCAAAGAAAATTCAACTCCTATTTATGTAGCAGGCATATCTTTGGGAGGTAATGCTTTGGCAAAGTATTTAGGAGAAAATGGCAACAATGCCAATTGCGATGTTGCCGCAGTAATCAGTGCACCTTTGGACTTAATCGCAGCCGACAAGGCACTCAATCGCCAACCTACAAAAAAAATCTACACCACTTATTTTTTACGCACCCTACTGCCCAAAGCACGTAAATTTTATCCAGAAAAAAACTGGGACAATTGTCATAGTTTGACTGATTTTGACAACTTATTTACCGCACCATTATATGGATTTGCCGATGCACACGACTATTATCGCCAATCCTCCGGCAAAAATTATCTACACAATATTCAAAAATCAACTCTAATATTAAACGCAGAAAATGATCCATTCTTGCCAGCAATAGCATTACCCAAAACTCATGAAGTATCATCAAATGTATTTTTAATGCAGCCCAAAGATGGAGGTCATGTTGGATTTCCAGATTTTTTCAGACAAGACCCATTGTCATGGTTACCTGAAACCGTATTATCTTTTTTTACACAACATAATTAAAAAACAGTCTGCCGGAAACCCCTGCAAAACCCCTTTTTCACTTTTTGAACCCCCTGCAAAATCCTTACTGAAACAAAAATTTAATCCTGCCGTAGGGTGGGACAACACAACCCACCAAAACGCCGTAGGCGTTAATTCATTGTATTTTAATAACTTTTTATTCAGCCCTATTGGGCGATTGGTTGGG